>JAISCQ010000235.1 GCA_031265445.1 Bacteroidales bacterium | reverse complement strand
AACAGTTCATTCCACGCTTCCGAGCCGAACAGCGGGCCGGCCGGTATGTCCTTATTCCCGCGCTGATTGTGTCCTCCGGCGTCGAAGATCATGGCTCCATAGAAATTCCGGGACTTCATAGCCTCCAGATCTTTGGTTATCGCCTCCTTCGTTACATTGCCGTTCAGCCACCACCACCAGCAGTCCACGCCGTACAGCGCATCCGGCGATTTGAAACCGGCGACCAGATATTCATAGTCAACAGCCGGCAAACCGGCGTCGATTGGATGGTTGACAGATTTGTTACATTCGCAAAACAGTAAAAAAACCGGTACTGTCAATAGAAATCTAATACTCTTCATCTAATTGTGTTTTAAAAATTATTTGATTTTTGAATTACTTTTGTTTTTTGACTTTTTATTGATGAAATAAAGCGCTCCGGTTGTCATATAAGCTACTACCGGTCCTCCTAAAACATAAAACAGCCAAACTCATTTTTTCATGGTGCAAACCCATTTTTTCATGATGCATATCCATTTTTTCATGATGCATATCCATTTTTTCGTGGTGCAAACCCATTTTTTCGTGGTGCAAACCCATTTTTTCATGGTGCCATCGGTCAAACATGTGATCCCTTATAGATTTTTTGCCCAATGGAATCATACTCCGGAGGAACACATCAAAACACCGGGAGTTTTATATCAAAACACCAGGAGTTTTCACCCAAAACTCCCAGTGTTTTTTGAAGGATGGCAGAGCCGCTGCTTCCAGCGCTGCATGATCGCGGACTTTTTACCTGATCAGTCTTCCCCAGAAACTGATCTCCGAAATAAGTACGCGCTCATTATTATTCGCCTGTTTTTCGGCCTCCGTGATGAAAGTTGAGATGGCTTTGAAGCGAATATACCGAGCGGTGACAGCGCCCGCCGGAAATTCAAAGTCAATACCCGCCCTGGCAAGCGCCATGTCTGCATCGGTAGCATCATTGCCTCCGGGGCCTCCCGACGGGGCTGCATAATCAAATACTCCCAGCAGCGACCAGCTCCCGTCTAAACTTCCATCAGGATTCGGTTCCAATGAGCCGTATATTTCAAACCGTTTCACTTGACTTCTGTTCCAGCGATCGGTGGCATTATCCGTACGGGGCCACATTTTCATCCGCGAAAGTACCGCTTTTTTCCCTAAATCCCAGGTAAACATACAGGGAAAAGTATTCGGAGCATCCACAGAGTGGAAAAAATTCCCGCCAGTATTCACAATCTCATCCCACATTAACCGTAAGGTATAAGTGCCATTAACCGGCGCAACATCGCTGGGCAGGGAGTATTCCGCCCAAGTACCCTTGGACAGGTATATATTGGGATCAATCATTGTGGAGATCAGCGGCGCCCGGAATGTGTCGATGGCCATGCTGTCGGGCTTAAACGAACTGTAATACAACAGCGGCTGGTCGACATTAAAATCGGGAAGGAAACTGACCGTTGCCGAATTATCTACGGTGACGGTATGGGTTTCGTCATGTATATCCGTATACGTCAAGCGGACGCCAAGATCGGTATGGTCGGCCTGATCCCATTCAAGCGTGAGGTCTTGACCGTCAAACAGCCTGCTTTTTATCCTGCGGCTTTGCAATGAACTTTCGAACATTTCACCATACACCGTCCCGGTCGCTTCTACCGGAACGGAGACATTACCGCGGGCGTCGTAAGTCCGGATCAGGAATGTATAGGTATTTTCATCCAGCGGCTCGATCATCTTCCTGACGATAGGCTCATCCGGCTGGAGGTCTATGTCGACGCCTTCGGTATCATTGTTCCATGAGATGCGGGCTTTGACCAGTTTGGGGTCCGAACCGGTTTTCCACTCTATCTGTATCCGTTCCTTACCGGAGTGCGTCACCACATCCAGCGCCCTGCCGGGATAGGAATGTCCGTTGGGTACCACGTATTCTTCGTAGATACTTTCCTGGCTTTTGCATGACGGGAATACCAAAATGATCGCCGTCAAAATGAGATATACTGTATTTTTCATCATTACATTTTTTATCAATTACTGCAATTTTACTGTCCTGGATTATTTCATGAGCAAGCCCCAAAAGCTGAACTCCTGATAACTTACGTTCGAAATGGTTGTACCGGCGTAAGTCTCCAGGGTTCTGACCCGGATGTACCTCACGGGGACAAAAGGATCGGGAGCGAAATCGCTTACCTCGAAGTCATATTCAATTCCCGCCTGGGCATAAGCGATGTCTTCCGCGGTAATCGTTTCTCCGGGCATCGGTTTCAAACATTCGAATTTTCCCAGCGGTATCCAGCTTTCGTCATAACTCCCGTCAATATTGGGACTCATAGAACCCCAGACTTCGAATCTCTTCGCATGCGCCCTTTTCCATCTATCGTCAACGACGTTGCGCGGCCACATTTTCATACGGCTCAACGTCACCGTCTTTCCCAAATCAATGGTAATCGTTTGGGGAAGGGGCAATGACTGGGAGAAATAAGCGCCGCCATTGTGGTCGGTATAGTTCTCGTCCCACATATTATCAAATTTTTGGTTATCCGGATTGAGCGCCGGGGCGTCGTCGGGCAAATTTACTTCACGCCAGCTGTCCTTGGCGATAAATTCTTCGTACCAGGGTTTCAGGGTGGCTTCGATGGTATCCGACAGGTTGTTCCACCGGTCGCGGATATATGCCGAATAGTTGCTCGAAATGGTATCCAGACCCCGCAGGGAAAAATTCGCCTTTTCCATCGACAAATAAAACGTATACAGATAGGTCTGATACCCCAGGTGAGCGGTATCGCCCATCAGCACAATGGCTAAGTTTGCTTTTCCCGGATTTTCGACCTTGACGGATACCCCCCCGAATGTTTCCGCCAACTGTTGGGTGGCTAACAGTACGGACGGCGTTAAGGGAGCGACCTGTACATGCAGCGGGTCGGATACTTTTTCGTTCTTTCCCACACTGTACAGATTGACGTCATAAATACGCGTATCGCCGAATCCTTCCAAAACCAGGGAGTCCTTATAATACGACGCTTTGGTTTCGTGCGTCACTCCCGGCCTGATGTCGTATACGGCCCATACGTACAACAGATTTTCATCCGCTGGCAGGGTATATTTCAGTACTGCCTCGCCCGGCGCGTTGCGCACCGTTACATTGGAGACCTGCGCAGGCGCCGGAGCGCTGCCGTCAATAAAATCGATCCGGCCTTCTTCCTTACAGCCGCTACCGATAACCGGCATCAAAAGCAGCAGCCCCCAAAATCCCCGCAGGGAGGATTTGATGAAATTGATCATTCTATTTTTCATGATTATGATGATTATGATTTTATGTATTTTATTTTTGGTTTCACCATCCGATATTTTGCACCAGATTCGGGTTATTAATCAGATTCGCGTTACTGATCGGCCAGAAATAATCGCGAAGCCTGAATTCCTGTTTGAAGATCATCTGGCGCGTGTACATGAGTTGATTGACCTCGGTTTCGGTCCCGTCATTCAGGCTCACTGTCAAATTCCAGCCTTCGATGGGTGTCTGGTACTCTTCGGGAAGGGTTTTCCACCGGCGAAGATCCCAAAACCGGTGTCCTTCAAACACAAGTTCTATCAATCGTTCCTGCCGGATGATCTGCCGCATGCCCGCCTGATTGCTGTATTTAGTATTATCGGCGTATGCATCCCACGATTCTTTGACGCCGTTTAACCCCGCACGCGCACGAACCCTGTTGATGTACTCGAACATCTCGCTGCTGTTGTCGCCCGCGGGACCTTCGGCTTCGTTGATCGCTTCGGCATACAGCAGGTACAAATCGCTTATCCTCATGAGGGGCCACGGATAGCTTGTCCTTGAATACTGTGCGGATGCCGTATTCCCTGTGAGCCGGTTTTCGAAATACTGGTATTTTTTGGGCAGATAACCGGTTCCTTTCCAGACTCCCATATCTATTTCGTCCGCCTCGCCTATTTTTAAACCCAGGTACATTAAACTGGAGGGGTTTTTATCGTTGGTTTGCCCCGCTCCAAACCAGATGCCTCCATCGAATCCCAGATGCGCATAAAAACGGGGTTCCCTGTCGAAATGTAAATCTATGGTTGTTCTTCCTTCCTTGATATACAGGTTGTCTTCGGGTTGCGCTATCCTCAGGCTGTATAAGGCGCCCAAATTCCTTGTTCTATCCTCCGCAAGAGGCACGCCATGCCCGGTGTAGAACAGGGACGCCATTTTTAACGGCGGCGCTATATTCCGCAACATCATGGTGTTATTTTTCCATTGAATATCCAATCTTGGGGCTGAGGTAAGCTGTATATTATCTGCAATGCTTTGTGTATTTGCCCAGATGATATCGGAGGTCCACCGCATGTTAAAAGCATTTCGAAGGCTCAACTGGGTAGCAATGGTATCGGAGTACTTGATGAGTCCGGTATTTGGGAAATAATACAGTTCGATTCCGGCTTTATGACAGGCTTCAATGGCTTCTTTACAGGAAACCACTGCCTTTTGCCATTTTTCGGGGTCGCCTGTTGCATTGAACAATGGCGTTCCGTCGCGATTGCGCAGGGTCGCCATATCGTTATTGCCATTGTACAAAGGGCTTGCCGCAGTAACCAGGACTTTTGCCTTCAATGCCATGGCAATGGGCTTGGTGATGCGTCCCAGTTCGCCGGCCGGATCCATGACGGCCATCGGCAACGCGTCGCCTTCGGCAGCCTCGTCCAGCAAATCCACGATATACTGAAAACAGTCGTCTACCGGTTCGCGTACTACCTTCACTGTGGAAACGTCCGCACTCACCAGGATATTCTCGCGGATGAGCGGCACCGGCCCGTACATGCGTACCAGCCAGAAATGATAAAAGGCTTTCAAAACCTTTACTTCCGCGATCCACTGATCCCGTTCCCACATCGGCAAATCGGGCACTTTACCCACATTTTCCAGGAAAGTGTTACAGTCGCGCAAAGCCTGATACATGCCGCCCCAGCTTTCGAGTATCGGAGAAGCGGGACTCTGCGATCCCTTGGCAATATTATGAGCAGCGTAGTTGGTGCTATACCCCACCGCTGTCCATATCTCATCACCGCCCACAATGGTCGGGTCACTGCCCACATTTCCGGTTGACGGCATGTACGAATAGCAGGTAGCCAGATATTTGTATGTTTGCGCCCTCGAATTGAATGCCATATCAATGGTAGCCACCCCGTCGGGCACCACATCCAGCCAGTCGCCGCCGCAAGCATTGAACCCGGCGAGGGCGATGAGGAGCAGGATTTTTGACGGATAATTCACCTGGTTGCGCTTGCAGGTTCGGTTGATCATTTTTGAAAACATCGAATACTTTTTCATTTCTTTCATGTTTTTATTAATTAAAACTTAAATTGATCCCAATGTTCAACACTCTTTGGATGGGATAGCCCAGGCCTTCGCCGGCCATCTCCACATCCCAGAGTTTGAATTTACTGAAAAGAAGAAGGTTGGTTCCGCTCGCATACACCCGGAGGCTTGACATGCGCATTTTTTCCGTCCACCTTTTGGGCAGCGTATAACCTATTTCCGCCTGTTTCAGGCGCAGGAAAGCGCCGTTGCGCATGAACCATGTGTTTTTTGTTCGCCATTGCAGGTTTCCGTTTCCATCGCGGTAAGGCTCCGGCACATTATTGCTGTTTATCGTCGGACTGAGCCTGGGCCAGACAGCATACAGGTTTTGATTTTCCTCCGACCAGTGGCTGTCGGCATATACCTTGAGCATCTGTGCTTCGTCCACAAAAGGGGAAGTGCTGGCGGCATTGATCCAGAATGATTCGGTGGCGGCGCCCTGGAAAAATGCGGAAAAGTCGAAGCCTTTGTATCCCATGGAGAAGCCGAATCCATACACGATTTCCGGCACGGTCGGATTACCGATGGGTACGCAGTCGGCGCCATCTACTCTACCGTCCAGGTTCACATCCGTATATTTGATGTCGCCTCCGCCGTACCCGGTCTGTCCTACGGACTGCCACGGAGCATTGCTTGCTTCGGCGTCGTCCACAAACAGGCGTTCGGCAATATATCCGGATTCCTGCCTGAGCGAGCGCCCTACCCGTGATCGCCATGGTTCTTCATACAAAGGCTCTTCATACACCTCGTACTTGCTGGTGGCATACGTGAAATTGGCGCGTACCGACGTCCAGAAATCCGTTGTCCAGTTTTGCTGGTATTCCAAAGTCATATCCACGCCCCTGCCCGAGGCTTCGCCCACATTGGCCTTCACGGCGGCGGTCAGGCCCATGGTGCTGGGTATGGACGCCCTGTCCATCAGGATATTGCTGCGGTACTCGGTGAAATATTCGGTAATCAGGCTTAGTTTGTCCCACAGGCCCAATTCCACAGCGAAATTTTGCTTGGCGGATATTTCCCAGGATATTAACGGGTTGGCATACCGGTTCGTGTACACTCCGTTGGAGGTTTGATTCAAATTCTGCCCAAAGGTTGCGCTCCGGTTCGTCGCGTTCATGTTCACCCTCGAAAGATAGAAAAACCTGTCGTTGCGGTCGCCTATCTGGTCGTTGCCTATCAAACCGTAGGAATAGCGCAGTTTCAGGTTGGATACGACGGGTTTGAGGTTTTCCCAGAACAGTTCGTTAGAAATATTCCATGCAACGCCTGCCGAGGGGAAAAAGCCAAAACGGTGCGTTTTGTCGAAACGCTCGGTACCGTTGTACCCGAAATTAAATTCCGCATAATAACGCCGGTCGTACGAATAGGTTGCGCGGCCCGACAATCCCATACTCCGGGAGGGTAGCGACAGTTGCAGCTCGCCGGTATTCGCGTTCAGGCTCTGCCGCGCCATGAATACCAGCAAGCCGCTGACACTGTTTTTCCCAAAATCGCGGGCATAGTTGGACATTCCTTCAAAATAGAAGGTAGAGTTCATCACGCGGTCGCCGGGTAATTCCCTGTAATCCAAATATTCTGTCCCGGTTTGCGTTTCTACTACACTGTAATCGCCGGTCTGCCGGTCGTAGAAACCAACCTGATAATAAAACGGATTGTAATACCGGTCAACGCCAAATTGCGCCAGCCGGCTGATATTCAGCATGCCTCTGACAGACAGCCCTTCGGTGATGAATTTTAAATCCTGTTTTAACTCCACCTGCGCCAGTATTTGCGAACGCGATTTTTCCTTATATCCCTGCACCATCAGTGCGTAAGGATTGATGAAGTTATTGTTGTAATTTCCGAACATGATGTGTTCCACATACCGATGGTCGTCATCTATGGGGTAATACGCCGGAAACCGCACCGGATTGGAATGTACGACATAATCGTACATCTGTTTTCCCCCGGGTATCGGGCCTTTGTAATCCTCAAAGTTACCGCTCAACCGCACGATCATTTCTGTGGTTTTGGTCACGTCGATATTGACGTTCGCCCGCAGATCGTAATTGTTGATGGCGATGTTGTTGTTGAAATTATTGCGTTTGTCGACCTTCATGATCCCGTTGTCGCGGTTATACGAACCCGAGACATAATAACGCGCCACGCCGCCCCCGCCGCTGACGCTCATGTTCGCGCGCTGGTTCATGGTGTAGTCTTTAAACAGCAATTTTTTCCAGTCGTTGGCAGGATAAAAAAGCGGATACATTCCCGCTTCGGTCATTTCTATCTTTTCCTGCGTATACTCGGTAGGCGCTTTCCGGTCGCGGGTAATGATCGCTTCGTTATGCAGTTTCATATAGGTCACCGGATCGGCCATTTCAATATTCCGTGTGGGCATGGAAAGCGAATTTTCGAAGCGGAACGCAATTTTTGCCGCCCCCACGCTTCCCTGCTTGGTGGTTACCAGGACAACGCCGTTAGCGCCGCGCGCGCCGTACAGGGCCGTTGCCGTAGCATCCTTCAGGATGGAGAAACTAGCAATGTCGTCGGTGCGCAGTTTGGCAAGATCGGTGGTGGTGAGTTCGATACCGTCGATCAATATTAACGGATTCGTGTTGGTGCCAAAGGTGGTGATGCCGCGCACAAAGAAGTCGGCGTTGTCCTGTCCGGGTTCGCCGCTTCGCTGATAGGCAATCACGCCTGCCATGTTTCCTGCCAAAGCCGTGGTAAGATTGCTGCTGGGAATCTTCAAGTCTTTGGCATTCACGGTAGTGATGGCGCCAATCACGCTTTCCTTCTTTTGCGTGCCGAAAGCCACAATGGTAACCTCGCCGATATCGGTGGCCGCTTCCTGCATCATCACCGCAATCATACGCCGGCTACCGACTACGACTTCCTGCTGCCTGTATCCCACAAACCGGAACTGCAGAACAGACGTATCACTGGGAACCGTAATCGTATATTCGCCATTGATATTGGTCGTGGTGCCCTGTAGCGTCCCCCTGATGACGACGTTCACGCCCGGCATCAGTTCGCCGGAAGCATCGGAAACGGCGCCGATTATTCGTATTCCCTGGTAACCCGCTCGGGTTTCGGAAACAGGCGGCGCAGCAAAAGCTTTTCCACTCGTTACAACCAGTATTGCCCAGCAGCAAAAGCGCAGCAAGACCGGACTTTTTTTAATAATGATTCTTTTCTTCATGTGCATTAGATTTAAAATTATACTGTTAAGATTTATTTAATTCAAACGGTAATTTTTTATTGGTTAATTATTGTTGATTTTAAGATGATAGATTTGTCATAAGCGTCTTGCGGATGCAGTAAATAGAAGTGCGGGAAGTATGCGAAGGTCTTCGCACGGGGCAATCACACCTGCAGGAGAGATTCCTGTCGCCATGAATGGAAGAATCACACCTACGAGAAACATTCCCTGCGCCATGAACGGAAGAATCACTCCTGTGAGAAACATTCTTGGGGCCATGAATGGAAGAATCACATCTGCGGGAAACATTCCCTGCGCCATGAACGGAAGAATCACTCCTGCGAGAGACATTCTCTGCGCCATGAATGGAAGAATTGTGATATATGTAGAGAGACTGCGCGTCTTTTGAGGCCGAAATGCCTCTCATTTGGATAACCCCGTGCAAGCCGCAGGTGCAGCTCGGGGTAGAGCCTTGCACACCTTCATATAAGGCAATAGCTTTCGCCACAACACAACACAAATGTGGTGTCGCAGTATTTAATTCCGGGAAATTATTTCGCGCGCGCGCGTAGTATACGCCTGTTAGTCTCTCTCTCTCTCTCTCTCTCTCTCTCTCTCTCTCTCTCTCTCTCTCTCTCTCTCTCTCTCTGAAAAAGCCGTGCCATTCGGTGATTTACCGAACGTTACACCGGACATTGCCTGCAAGAAATTTTCGAAAGATTTCGACATGATAAAGGATACTTTTGAATCAAATTTTTTACAAAAACAGAGGGGCAAATATAAATGCTTTTTGAACAAAAACAAAAAAGATTTGCTGTTTTTACATTTTTTTTTGATTTTTCTGAAAAAATATAACCGTAAGCCCTTCGGAGTTAAGGAGTACCCATACAAAAAAGTAAAATAAATAATTTTGATTCATCAAAAAATACATCATCCTTTTCAAATTTTCATCATCAGATTTCAGTTGTTATCAACATGTTCGGGCATGTTGGTTTCCTTAATGATATATCCCGGTCGTTGTTTGGATTGGATAAAAATTTTGCCGACATAAATACCGATAATTCCCAGCAGGATCATTTGCATACCGCCGAAAAACATAATGACCATGATGGTAGAAGCCCATCCGGCCACGGCATGGCCTGATATGACACACCAAACTATATAAGGGACATAAGCCAGTGACAGTGCAGAGAAACCGATACCCAATATGATGGATATATACAGGGGCTTGACACTGAATGAGGTGATCCCCTGCAAAGCCAGTTTAGCCATCTTCCGGCTACTGTATTTGGTTTGTCCGGAGAATCGCCGGCCGGGGGTATAGTCGACGGCATACTGGCGGAATCCCATCCATTTGAGGATACCGCGTAGAAACAGATCCTGTTCGCGGAAGGTTCCCAAAATATCCGCCACCCGACGGCTAAGCAGCCGGAAATCCGCTATACCCGGCTCCATCTGTAAACCGGACAAACGACGCATCAACCTGTAAAACCAGTTGGATGTGTTTCGTTTGAATTTGTCCCGACCCTTCTCATCCCTGCGGCGGGTATAAACAATATCATAGCCTTGTTCCCATTTTTCCAGTAATACCGGTATCAACTCAGGCGGATGCTGCAAATCGCCGTCTAAAGAGATCATGGCATCGCCGCCGGCAAAGTCGATACCGGCTTTCAATGCATTCTGGTGCCCGAAATTGCGTGAAAATGATATGTAAAACACGCGGGTGTCGCATTGGGCGAGTTGCTGTATGGTTTCCAGCGTTTGGTCGGTACTGCCGTCATCCACAAAGATGACCCGGTATCCGTAGCCGGTCTTTGCCATCACTTGATGCAGCGCCTCGACCATTGGCCGGATATTCGACGACTCGTTATAAACCGGTATAATAATGGATATATTCTTCATAAATAAATACTCTTGAGTGGATCATTGATGCTTGATGCGGTTTTATGTATTTTATTGCTAATGTCGGACACCCTATGCGGTGAGACACCATCACCCTATGCGGTGAGACATCATCAGTTATCTATCTTACCGGATGAAATAAGCGGAATTTCCTTTTTCCGGAACGGTCTCTCCCTGAGGAAAACAGCACAAAGGACGCTTTCCCGACAATCCGGTCGAGCGTTACTACGCCATGATGACGGCTATCGAAGGAATTGTCGCGGTTATCGCCCAACAGGAAACAGGACGGGTAACTGCCGGGGACGCTTCCGTCCGGGACATCTACAGGGCCGTAATCACCGTTGGGCCAGCCTGTTTCGCGCGAAGGATCATCCGGGATATTCCTTTGCTGACCGTACATGATGGTCATTATCTCCTCCAGTCGGTTTCCATTGACCCATACCTGCCCGGCGCGAATCTCCACCGTGTCGCCCGGCAGGCCGACAACCCGCTTGACGTTCTGTTGGCGGTGTCCCGGAGGAGCAAACACTACCACATCGTTGTACTGCAGGTCTGCATAACCGGGCAAACGGCGGTAAGACCACTGTCTTTGTTCATCGTTGTGCCGGATGCCGGGTATCCAGGTGAGTACATTTATGATCGGGATATCTGCAATACATTGGGGGAGGCGACCGCCATACCGCAGCTTGTTCACTGCCAACCAGTCGCCCGAAAGCAGGGTCGCCTCCATGCTGTCGCCCGACACCCGGCAAGGCTCGAATACGAACAGCCGTAACAGGATAATGATCAAAAATATCGACAGGCAGCAAAAAACTGTCCTCCTTAAATTTCGAGTCCGGGATTTTGAGTTTCGGGTTGGTTTGGATTCAGGAGTAGAACTCGCACAATCGGGTTGGGGGTTCGGAACGCTCCCGATCAGGCGTGTTCGGATGAAAAACCACAATACGCTGCCCATAAGTACGGCGCCCAGCAACATAAACGGCATGTGCCACACGATGTGATCCATGTGTGTATGAAGATAGGAATGTCCCTTGAAGATCACAAACCACGAAAGAGGCGCCATCAACGACAGCCACAACATGACCGTGAGCGCCACCTGTTGCCGTCGAAAAGCAGGGCGCTCCCGGATGGTTTTCGATTTCAGAACAACCCAGGTAAGAAAAAGGAATACCAACACGCAAAAACCAAAGCCGACTTTACTGATCGACTGCCAAAGGACATTTTCCGACCAATGCGCCAGGTTGAAGGCATGCCCATTCCAGTAAGTCACCAGTACATCCCACTGGCTGCTGTCGATACTCTCTTGAAACACAGGATCGAACTCGCCGCCTCCGCCATGCGCCCGCTTGCCGAAACTCCAAAGGATGTATTCGAACCCTTCGCCTACCGATCCCATTACAAAGGATAGCTGCACGGCCAGCCATACCATGGTCGCCGCTACAGCCGCCAATGCTCCGCCGGAAGCTGCCGCGACACGCCGAAAAAACTGCCGCCAGTCCCAACCATACATAACAGCGTAAAACACCCAGGGCGTCATCGCCATCACCAGCGTGGCGGTGATAAACTCGAAACCGTTGAGCAGGCACTTGAGCAGCATGGCAGTGAACATCAGCCAGAAAGTAGCCTTTAAAGGATGTTTGGCGCTCCGCCCGTACTTTTGCAGGTACCGTAATGCCGCTACAAACGGCAGGTAGAAAGCGCCCAGTATCCAGTAGAGGTTATACCCGAAGGCAGTGACCCATTGTGAAAAGCCAATACTCAACACCGTGAAAACAGCAACAGTCCATCCCCAGCGGCATAGTACCCACCCGGAAAAGGCAGTGAACATGAATGCCGAAAACATGCTGACCAGCCACCAAAGCATTTCCAAAGCCGTATCGCCGGACAAGCCGGTGATCTTGCAAACTAAGCCGTAAAGAAAAGCCTGCCCTGCCGGTTGCGAATAATAGCCTTCGTAAGTTTCGAATTCTCCGCCGTAACGATACAGATCATACTGGTACCAGAACGGATCGCTACCGGCAGGTACCGGCTTCACCCGGCCTAAGAACCCGGCATGCGCCGACAACCCTTCGGATTCCGATAACGAAAGACGTCCCACTACCAGGCTCTCGCTATCGTACTGGAAAGTATGGTAAAAATCCCAGGCGCTGCTCAAGATATTGCCCTTGAAATTAAGTGTAAGCAGTACCCATACCGACAGGTAAAACAGGACAGGCAATACCCTGCGTTTACTGAAAAATACCCTGTAGTTTACGTCCATACGGCAAAAGGTATTTTTTTAGTTCACGGTTCTATTCAGGGTTGGATCCCTTTGCAGCAACAATTCCTGCATATCTTTTTTCAGGCTGGCATTGTCGTGCCACACGGCAGCCCTGTGGTGGGCCAAGGCGCCCAGCAACAGCAGGCATGCCACACTGCCTGCAAATATCCACCGGCGGTACTGTGGCCTGGATTCCCAAGCGGCATACGCATACCACGTCACAATAAAGAACAGCCCGGGAGCGGCCAGGTAAATATACCGGTCGGCCACAATGCTTAAGCGCGGCAAAGGAACAATGTGCAACATCATGGCGATATGGATGAGGAACCACGACATGCCCAGCCATACAGGGCGCTGTTTCCAAAACTTCCAAAAAGCAGCGCCTACAATGAGCAGCAGCACAGGATACATCCAGAACCGGGGAGGCAACGGCTCACCTGCCAACATGGGGAAAGGATACAGGTACAACAGCTTTGCCGGAAAGAAAGTTTTCACGATGTATTCGCAAAAAGCATAGCATGTAAAAACCAGCCGGTGCACAAAAGGATAATTCTCGCCTTCTATGAGCGTTTTTACGTGTCCGGTTGACTCCATGGTGGTATATACAAAAAGCAGGGTCAGCACAAACACCGGCATCTTTTCGTACCAAAGTTTACTGTCGCGGAAGTTACGGCGATAAACCAGGTCGATCCACAGCAAGCATGCCGGAAGCATGATGGCCTGTTCCTTTCCGCCGAAGGACAACACAAAACATAATAACATGGCAAAATACCGGATGCCTTTCCCCTTTTGCAGGTAGCAAAGATAACACCACAACGCCCAAAGGTAGAAAAATGAATATACCAGTATTTTTGAAGCGCTGATCCAGGCCACCGATTCCACCTGCAGGGGATGTACGGCAAAAAGCAATGCTACACCCAGCGCCACTGTTATAGCTTTCCCGTCGCTGCCAGCCGGCAAATTCACCTGCAACAATTGACGTGCGAGGACAAACACCAGCAGCGCATTACCCGTATGCAACAGCAGGCACAGCAGGTGAAACCATGCGGGATGGTATCCTGCAAAGTGGTGCAGGATGGTATACAGCATCTGGTTGGTGGGGCTGTATTGACCATAATAGTACTCCGTAAGGATATACCACACATTCGCCCACGACCACGTTTCGGTATATTCATTGATAACTTGCCATTGATCATCCCATCCATTAATAAAATCGTGCCCCAGTATGGGAAAATACACGACAACACAGGCCAGCGCTATACCCCCGCAACACCACAAATATTTATTCTTCCTCGCCATTGAATCATATATTGTTGATCATATTATCATCTCTTATCTCTTGCCTTGTATCTCTTCCCCAACCACTTCTCCGCTGATGGTTACTCCGTGCGGGCTTCCTGCTGCATTACTGAAAATAAAGGCTTTCTTGGAAAAAATTCCGGTGATTTTGGTGTCGTATTTAAGTTTTACAATAACGGTTTGTCCGGGCGGTACCGGCTGGCGGCTCCATTCGGGTACGGTACAGCCGCAGGTAGCCTGTACTTCCTGCAACAGCAGGGGCGATTTGCCCGTATTGGCGATGGTAAACGTAGCCGTGGCATCATCGCCCGCATGTAGCGTACCAAAACGATATGTGTGACTGTCGATATGCAGATCGGTCGGTTCCACATTCGCCGGGGCAGTCTGCACATTTCTATCAGTCTGTACATTCCATAATTGGGATACCATCCGGTAATATGCTTCGGATATTTTGGGCAGTTCCTTGCTGGGTACAAACAGGTAGCCGGCAAGCAACGTACTGTCCGTAACGAACAGGTATGGCCGGTTGGCCTCTTCTACAGGCGACGAAACGGCATCCGGCAGAATATTGTATGCCGGAAAGTTAATCCCGTATGTCCGGCACACAATCTTAAAATCGCGCTGGCTGGCGTACGAAGCCAATATCACAATGTTGCCGGCGCCAATGGACTGCCCCAGTTTGCGGAGCGCCTGCAGTTCCGTTTCTACGCACACATCACAGTTTGTTTCGTTAAAACGAAGCGCCAGCCGGCGTTCATTGAAAATATCCTTCATTGCAGAACGGGTACCATTGATGCCGGTAGCCGAATCAACACCGTTAAACTGCAACCGGTTGAACGAAGCCGACTGCAACAGGATATTCTGCTGCAACAGTTCAATACTGCCGGCATTGGATAGATGAGCCGGGGTTGCTGTTAGCCTGCTCAACAGAAAAACGCCCAGCAATATGGCTGTAAAAAAGATCGTGATGGCAATAAAATGTATGTGTTTCATGGTTGTTGATGATTATTTCCTTCATTTACAGAAATTCCCTGAACCGTACTCCCTATCCCGCCTTGCAGGTCGGTTCCTTCCACCCGTATCTGTAACCCGCGAGGCTTAAGCCCGACCGGAAATGTTATTTCCGCCTTTCCTTCCCTGTCCGTAACTACTTCAGGATCGCGGAACAAAACCGGACGCATGTCAAAATCCGCTTGGTCAATAACGTTTTCGGGATTGTATTTGGGAACATAAAACTGCCGCGGAACCGTAAATCCACGCAGGTTAACTGTTGCAGTACCTATCGATGGATGTTGCAGATCAGAACGGCCGGAACGAGTAGTAATCTCTATCACAAACGGACGTATAGCGCTATCATAGACAGGATCGTATATATAAGGCCATAAATATTCCGGAGAATCCATCAGTTCGATACCTGTGATGTCATTTGCCGGATGATCCCACAGGTTTTGTGAGGCTCTTCCGTTCAAGAAGAATAAAACGGGACGGTCACTGATATGCCGGACAGGAGCATATTGATCTTCAAAGGGTATCATTTTTCCCCCGGGAATATTCTTAACCTTGAATCCGTAAGACCTCTGCGCTTCACTTCCCGGACAGCTACTTAGTTCAAACTGAGGAAATTCCGCCTTAAAAATATCTATTAAGCGATCATAACGATCGTAGCGTTCGATATCCTCCTGATACAGTACCCGGTCGGCCATTCCCGGCCCGTTCAGGTTGAAGGATCCCCTTACCGGACGGACGCCTTCGATGATGACTTCTTCGATAAAATGAATGTCTTTATCGCGCAGCAGGCTGTCTGTCAATCGGTCTTCATCCAACTTCCTATGACGGTACCGGTCAGCAAGGGAGTTCCATAATCTGCTGTCCCCGTATTCTGCCAAAGACAAAATTCCAGGAGAAGGGGCATCCGGTTGCTTGTCCAGTTGAACTCCCAGGCCAAGCCCGCTTTTTTTCCCTTTTTTATGCTTGGCCATAACCGATACCAGCGTGTTTTCCCATGGAAACAGTCTTTCGAAACGGAATTTTCCGTCAGCGCCGGTGATTGTATCGGCAACAATTGTTTCGGCTCCCTGCCCGAACAGGGTAACGGAGATGCCCTTTGCCGGCTTGTTGCGCAGGTTGAATACTGTTCCTGATAAGGTATATAATTTTTGATGCTCATACTGAATATTCGCTATTTTTTCCCGGGAATATCCGCCCCATCCGTTTGTTAGCATCACCAAATCGAGCGCTGCACAGAGCGAAGAGTCTCTTTGCACGGAAAAATACCATCCCGGATTCTCCACAACTCCTTTCAAGTCGGAGGATAGCAACATTTGGGAACGCAGGCAGGGATCTCCCGGACGGTAGCCTGCCATGGTATCGGTTACTGTAACCGTAAATACACCCTGTATGGGCAATCCGTAACCGTCGCTCACACACATGCCCAGTTTTACCCATCCGGGGGCTATTTGTTCCGGTATCACTTCAAAATTAATCCCGTCTTTACGGTCGATAAATACCATTCTCTCGTTACAGGGTAAGCCTTCTTTCGTAAACAGGGTCAATCTCAAAATTCCTGTGTGAAAATCCGCTTTACGAATGTGCATGACAACATGCGGACAAGCCCGTACCAGCCATTCTCCAGAGGGAATACCACGGGAAAAGGCCGTCAACCGGAAATTTTCACCTGCCTGTTCCGGAGTAAAGTCCAGACGTACCAGCAAATCTCCCGCTTTGTGGAGAACAGACATCACCACTCCTGACGTGTCAGGTTGAGGTAATTCGAAAAGATGCCCGGTAAAGAGCCGTGCCGAATAACGCTTCCCCAATTCCGGTACCATAGACACCGAACCCATTCCACGGTGCATGGATGCGAAGGAAGCAACAGCTGCCCCTGTTTCATCAATAATTTCACCATAGACGTTCACGCCCTTTCCGTCGGAGGTTATAGCTTTGAATGCCATGTGGGAGGGTTGCCCGGAAATCCATCGTCCTCCTTCGGGGAAAAACTGAAGGTCAATCGGAGGAAGTGAATCGACAGCCTGTGATATCCGGGTGGAGGTTTCCAGATTTCTTTTCCGTATCCAGTCAAATCGGCCATTGGGAAGGCGCGCCCATTCGTATCTTTTTGTTTCATGCTTACGCGGACCTTTCCAGATATCTTCTTTGAACTGTACTATTGGGATTATTTTTTCGAAACGGCAGTTTTTCCCGAAATTGAGCGACCAGCGGGTGTAAGCCCTCAAACGATACAACCCGTCGGATACCATACCGGCAGGCAGGGAGAACTGTCCGGGGGCAATTCCCTGATATGCGTCCAGCACAACATGCCGGGCAATACGGTTGTCCGGGGCGATGAGTTCCACATGCAACATGCGGCTTTTGCTGACAGGCAGGAGCGTCCCCGCATCCAGTACCCATCCACTGAGCCATATAGTATCGCCTGATGAATATACGTTACGGTCGGTATTCAGATAAATCTTCTCAGGAAAAGAATCTATCTGACCGAAAAGCGGATTGATCCCAATAAGATAAAGACAGAAAACAAAACTAAAACTCCTCTTCACGGTCAATTCAACTTTAATCAACGGAAATTCTCAATCTGTAAATATTAATAGCATTTTACTGCCATTTGATTCTGTACACCATCAATACTGGATTATCATCCTGATTAACTTTATCTATCTTGCCTAAGATTTCTTCAGATAATCTACCATCATGGATAATTTTTCTATGTGCATTAGAAAAAGATGATTTGGAATGTGTGATCAAGGAGGCATCTATAGCTCCTATCAGTTGATTGTCTTTAAAAGAAAGGGGGTTAGGTACAGATATTATCTTTCCTGTGGAAGAGAGCTTTTTATTGATGCAATAATATTGGCCACTTATTCTGTTATACCATAATTCATTCATTATTTTATCCGGGCCTGAAAAATTAAAATAAAACAGTGAGTCATTAATGAGTACATTGTCACCAAAGGAATAAAAATATCCTTTGCTTGCCATCTCTTTTATGAAGTGGTTAGGATTAATGTTTTGCAAATACTCTTCCATACATCCTGAAGGTAAATGTATTTGATATAGTTTCTTCAATTTTCCTATAGTATCAATCTGAAAAATCGCATTGGATAATCTTGGGCATATGTACTCATAACTATTGTTGAAACCGACATTACTCAAATTGAAATTGGCAGAATAATTGAGTGATTCGAGAAAGAAGTTATTGGGGAAACCTCTATAGAAAATAACCCCTTTTGGATGCCCTATTAATAAACTGTATCCGGAAATTTCCGAATTAAAATCATTCGGATTATTATCAGTATAGAAAAGATAGTTTCCATTGGATAATATTTTAAAATTTGAAAAACGAAATCCTAACCTTTGTGTCCGAATAAAATTACCATTGAGGTCGAACAATAACAGTTTTCCCCCATTTCTATCATATAACACTATTTGCCGGTTCGGTATATCCAATTCCATATCTCGTAAAAATTTGTATTCTGTACTATTATTCCCATACAGAGAGATTTTTTTTATAAATAGCCCCTTTATATCAAAAATAAAAACAGATTTCGCTTTATATATATCTAATATATATATTCTATCTTCATAAATTAATAATTTGTCAATATTTCCAACCAATATGCTCTCATTTGTTTCCAGAGGAATATAGTCAATTACATCTATATAATCATCAGTGTTTAAATTTGATATTTTATTAATATGTATATCTGTTGAATGACTGTAACAAAAATTCATATCTTTAATAGTCCGAGCATCCAAAAACCTTGATAACTCACCTTGATTTGTTCGTGAGAAAAATGAATCGCATGCACTTAATAAAAAGATAGATAAACTTCCGATTAAAAAAAATTTCATCATGACCATTTTAAATAAAAGGAGTGTTAAGAGTCTTTTTATTTCCCAAAGACTCAAATATCCAATCTTGTTTTATGATTAGGTATCGAATATTAAAAAATAAACTGATCTTGAACACCCCCCTCTGCTTGTTATTTAAAATTTACATTCACTTCCTGGTGCACATTTGCCTCCTGATTCATACCCTGAAGAAATACAATGCTTTAACTCTCCCCATATCGTATTGCCATCTTTATCTATTTTCGAACATGGCGCCCAATATTCTTTTTTTCCTAAATCTAAATTTGTACCACCAGCGCCAGGAATTGTAGATGTTCCACTAGAAGATCCACCTATTGGATTGTTGTGGCTTTCACAAAATGCTAATTGCTTTTTCAATTCGTCTATTTGATATTGTATATACGTTGAATTGCCAACACCCCATTTAAGATCATTTTCCAATTGCTTTATACGATCTATATAGTACTGACATGGATTGCTTTGTGCCAAAACTTCGCTATGTAAATTAGCGGTTCT
Source organism: Bacteroidales bacterium (assembly GCA_031265445.1). Lineage (GTDB taxonomy): Bacteria > Bacteroidota > Bacteroidia > Bacteroidales > UBA4181 > JAIRLS01. Next base: position 340 of record JAISCQ010000235.1, on the reverse strand, counting down.
TATCCCGTAATCGGAATATGCATACTGCAGGTTAGCAGCCATAATACATATAGTAGCCACTACCCCTGCTCCTATCAATAATTTCTTATTCATTTTGATTTATTTTTGATTTATTATTTAAATTATTTAAATTATTCTTTACAAACCGGTATACCTTTTATAAGCTATACCTCCTGCATGGTCAACCTCCTGTTTGCCATGCGTAAAACATTGATCCGTTTTTTTTAACCATAGGCGATTACTTTTAAATTTTTGATTATTAACTTCGCTGAACTCGCAAGTTCGATTCGTTAACGCTTCATGAGAGTGCTTTGCCGAGTTTTCTATTTTTGATTGACTG
>JAISCQ010000151.1 GCA_031265445.1 Bacteroidales bacterium | reverse complement strand
ATCGTGTATTTCTTATCAATGTTTTTTCTAACTTTCGCGCGCGCGCGTGCTGTCAGCCCGCTAATCTCTCTCTCTCTCTCTCTCTCTCTCTCTCTCTCTCTCTCTCTCTCTCTCTCTCTCTCTCTCTCTCTCTCTGCAAAAGGCATGCCAAAGCCCTCTATTTTCGGGGCTTTAACTGCAAATAATATGTTGGAAAAAAAGTACAAAATTGATCGAGTTTACTTAACAGATAAATAAAGGATATACTCCTGAACGCTTTTAAAAATCGAAGACATTATTGACAACACAGTGAAAACTTAATTTTCTAAGTATAAGCACTATAAATCATAGAAAATCGGTTTTTCAATAATGCAAATATACATATCTTTTTGGAAAAAAACTTTAGTTATTCGATCATTCCTTTTTTTAAGATTTTTTAACAATCTTTAACGATTCGCCGCTGTCGGGATCAAGACCGCCGACCGGTTTGGAAGGGGCTTGTATATTTATGTCCGCGGTCTACTTATGCGTGTCCGCAGTTTACTTAAACGTTTCCGCGATTTACTTATGCGTATCCGCGGTCTACTTATGCGTGTCCGCAGTTTACTTAAACGTGTCCGCGGTTTACTTAAACGTGTCCGCGGTTTACTTATGCGTATCCGCGGTCTACTTATGCGTTTCCGCGGTCTACTTATACGTTTCCGCGGTCTACTTATACGTATACGCGGTCTACTTATGCGTATCCGCGGTCTACTTATGCGTATCCGCGGTTTACTTATACGTTTCCGCGGTCTACTTATGCGTTTCCGCGGTCTACTTATACGTTTCCGCGGTCTACTTATACGTATACGCAGCTCCGTATTACTATGACAATTACCGGACAAGTATTGAAAATGCAGAAAAGTTTGTCTTCACTATTACTTAGGAACTGTCAAGAAATAGACGTTACGTTTCGGCGGCTTGAAAAGCCGGATTTTCATAACCGCAGGTCGCGACCTGCGGAAAGGAGATCTCTCGCGGACGCTGCCTGAAAGGCAGGATTTCAGGCAGCGCGCGTCCTGCCTTTCAGGCAGCAGTGGAGGAGAGACGTGTCTTCCGCACGCTTCGCTTGCATGCGGTTACGAAAATAAAGACCTTCGGGCTATGATGCCTTGAGAAAATTTTGGACAGTGTAATCATGAAAAATGTAATGCTTATTTTCTGATAACTCCTTATCGAAGTATGGATACCATGTCCGAAAGTGAGCATGTAAGTCAGGAAAGTGAGCATGTAAATTTCGAAAGTGAGCATGTAAACTTGAAAGATGAGCATGTAAACAGTGTTTTAGTAACTGCTCAAATCAATTTGATTTACGACTTAATCGACAAAAATATAGCCAAAAATATCAACGAACCCGTTAAGCAATCTATTTTTAAGATCATATCTTTTCTATTAAATAACAATAGCGCAAATGGGAACATGCTGGCGCTTGTATTAGGTAAAGGGCGTTCATCTTTAACTCGACATCTGAAATTGCTGCGCAATACCAACATCATAGAGTTTATCGGTTCCAACAAGACAGGTGGATATTGCCTTACAAAACAAGCTAAGGAACGGCTGCAAACAGGTGGATAGTTTTCGACAGATTGCCCCAATTGTCGTACTCGAAATCTTTTATCTTTCCGTTGATATACGGGTCGAACCGCTGTCGGGGTCAAGAGCGCCGACAGGGTATGCAAAGGGAAACGCTTCCGAATCGGTATGCGCTTCCTTCATGATGCGGTCTAATTCGGCGACGATTTCGGGATGTTGTCCGGCTACGTTATGGTCTTCATGAGGATCCTTCGACAGGTCGTATAACTCGACCTTTGTTTTTTCGGGATTTTCCATGTTGAGCCGGATCGCCTTCCAGTTTCCCTTGAGGACGGCGGCTTTGCCTCCCTGTTCGTGAAATTCCCAATACAGGTAATCATGTTTTTTCTGTCGGGATTTACCCAGCAGCGTCGGCGCGAAAGAGATGCCGTCGGTATGGCCGGCGGCTTTGGTACCGGTCAGTTCGGCAAAGGTGGGCATGATGTCCCAGAAAGCCGAGACATGGTCGGTGACGCTTCCGGCTTTGACCTTGCCGGGATACCACGCGATCATGGGCACCCGGATGCCGCCTTCGTACATGTCGCGTTTTATGCCGCGCAGAGGGCCATAACTCTTGAAGAAATCGGGATCGGCGCCGCCTTCGCGATGCGGGCCGTTGTCGCTGGCGAATATCACCAGCGTGTTTTTGTCCAGCCCAAGTTTTTTTAATTCGGCAATCACTTCACCCACGTAACTGTCCAGGCGGGTAACCATTGCGGCAAAATCGGCTTTGGGATGCGAACTGCTTCCATATCCCCCCTTTTTGTAGCCGGGGCCGCTGTCGACGCCCCGAAAAGGCGTTTCGGGTAATCTGTCCCTGTACATGGCCTGTATGCCGTCGTCGGGGCTTACCAGTTCGGCGTGAGGAAGCGTATAGGTGAGGCAGGCAAAGAACGGGCGGCTTCTGTTGGCGCGGATAAATTCCACGGCTTCACGATGGATGATATCCGCCGCATAGTCCTCTTTTTTGGCGCCTTCGTTACCTTTGAGCCATACGGTATCCCGGTTGTGCCAAAGGTAGTAGGGGTAATAATTGTGTGCGACGGCCTGACAGTTGTAGCCGAAAAATTCGTCGATTCCCTGATTTTCAGGCGCGCCTTCCGAACCCGGAAAGCCAAGTCCCCATTTGCCGAAACATCCGGTAGCGTATCCGCCTTCTTTCAGCATTTTGGCGATCGTGTACGTGTCGCCCGGCTGCGGGTGCTGGCCTTCATTCCGGGGAATATGAACGGCGGCCCTGTTGGCGCGGATCGGCGCGTGCCCCGTATGAAGCCCCGTGAACAGGCTTGACCGCGACGGCGCGCTGACGGTGCATCCCGCGTAATGCCGGGTAAATTTCATTCCTTCGGCAGCAAGCCGGTCGATATGGGGCGTTTGAATGATCGCCTGTCCGTAACACCCCAGATCGCCATACCCCAGATCGTCGGCCAGGATGTAAATGATGTTGGGCTGTCCGGGCAATTTCGGTTTCCCGGCGCACCATACATTTACCGCGCTCAACAGCGATACGCTGCAAATAATACCTGTTTTGTTCATGATGTAAAACTGACAAAGATAGTTTGATCCGGTTTCAATGCTTTGATTTTTTTACTTTTTGGTAAGGATTATTTTCACCGTTTTTTGTTTCCTGCCATCGTCTATGGTCACCAGGTACATGCCCGCAGGATAGCTGCTGATGTCTATCCGTATCGATGATTCGGAAACCGTTTGACGCAGCAGCGCCTTTCCCGTCGCATCGCTGAGGGTAATGCGACGCCTGCCCGCCGCTCCAAAATCCAGCGTAAGCATACCCTCCGTAGGATTGGGATATATGCGGGCAAGGGGCGTATCGGATATTTCGACGCCGGTGGTCGTGCTGGCCACCGTTACGGCGCAAACGGCGCTTATCTTGCCGATTTGCGCGGTTACGGCGATGTTGGCCGTACCTGTCGCTACCGCTGTTACGGTTCCGTCTTCGCTTACCGTTGCTACGTCTTCGTTATCGCTTGTCCATGAGACGTCTTTGTTCTCCGCATCGTCCGGCTCAATGGTTGCCGTGAGCTTTTCGGAGCTTCCGACGGCCAGCCGTAGCGTCTCCGGAGTCACGGTTATTCCGGTTACGCGGGTAATGATTCCATCCGCACGGAGCCATCCATTCGGCGTATTCGCATCCACACCGTTAAGGCCGTCCTCCGTCACACCCGTACCCTGATCCTGATTCGACAGCGTCAATGCAATTTTAACGGAAGAGCCATACGCTTGAATGGTCGAACGGGGAACCGCAATCTCCGCGATATATCCCTCGTCGGCGTCACCCGAATTGGAAACGGTACCGCGTACAAGCGACCCGGATTGAATTTCCGGTATTTCGGAATTTACCCAGTTCCCGTACAAATAGCGGGATGCCTGCCGAACGCCTTCCGCGCCGATTTTCAGCCGTAAGGAGGAACCGTTCAACGCCCCGGCGCCGGTATGCAGATACACGTCTACCACATCCGCCGGCAGCAGGTCATTGTCTAACCGTTCCACCAGAAGGTACAGATGATCGTCGTCGTATGCCATCCGCACTGCCGCCTGCGCCTGCGACTCGCTGCCCACAAAAAGGGCGTCGGTGTTATCGACCCAGTCGTTATTATTTCCGTCAATTGTCGGGGTGGCGCTTGCAGGGAAAATCGTATGGTTGAGCTGCATCCTGCCGATGAGGATGTGCCGGTTATCGGCGGCGGTGACTTGTCCGGTCGTAACGGTTCCGATCATGGCGTGCGAGCCGTCCGGTTCCAGCGCCCCCCAGTAACCGGCATAGCGAAAAGGCTCGTACGGTTGCGTAAATGTGCGGGCTGTGGCGTTCCCCAAGCGAATACTGTATACATTGTTTACATTGTAGGAAATAACGGTCTCTCCCGAAGGAAACTGCTTCAAGTACGGGCCTGCGCCCGGCCATACGCTTTTTTGCTGATTCGCAGGCCCCTCTTCAATGGCATCGTATACGGAGTTCGGGCTGATATACTGCGCCCAGTTGTCGTCCGAATAGGCTATAGAGATGGAGTATCCGCTACCGGCTGCATTTTGATCTTCCAGGGCAAGGGCGATGGTGTTGGTGTTATTCAGCAGCGCTGCACAGGGCATTTGGTGGGTATATCTGTGAACGTTGTTTTTTGTTTCGTTATATCTCTGGGCAATCACGTATCCGTAAAATTCATTTTCGGGCAAGTGCGACGCCCAGGTTTCTCCATCATCGGTAGAACGGAGAATTGCCGTACCCGACGATTTCACCAGCGCATCGCCTATAATATGCCTGTCAAACTGCATTTGGTTGTTTGTGCTCGAATGGGTAAAGTATACCTGTATTTCGCCCGACGGAAGCTGAAGGATTTGAGGTTCCCAGTTGGAACCCCGGAAAATCACCTTTTCCTCTCCCCAGGTTTGGCCGTTGTCCTTGCTGATACGCATTGCGATACCGTTGCCGTCATTCGTATTGTACATATTGCTGTTTGCACGGAAAGACGCCACAGCCATCAGGTCGCCGTTTTGAAGCACCAGCGCATCGCCGTTACTGTACACTCTCCTGTCCGTCCTGGTCTGTCCCTGTACGATAACGGTAATATTTTGTATCGGTATAAAAATCTGCTTCGGCGTTTCCCAAGTTTTGAGATCCGGGCTGATGGAATATAAAATATTGGAGCCTTGATCATTGATGTGCCAAAACATAATATACTGGCCGTTCGGCAGCTTCTTGATCCGCGAATAGGTGGGTTTGAGATTCGGATTAAAAGGGCTGATGAGCTGTATCTCGTGATATTCGCGATAATTGAGCTCCAAAAGTTTTGCGCCCGCATCATGTTCATGGGAATTGATGACAGGCTCGCCGGCGTTAAGATCCCCGATCGCGGTTATTTGCGCCTGCAGATTTCCGGCAGCCAGCAATACCATACATGCAACGGCTAAAAACCGCCCTCTATACATAATACTTGTCTTGTTCATGATACAATTATTTTTATTTTATATTAATTTGGTTCTATTTTTCGACGGTATTAATGAAATGATGATCATCGCATAACCTTTTGAGCTACCTCAAAGCCACCTTTTGAGCTACCTCAAAGCCATCTTTTGAGCTACCTCAAAGCCACCTTTTGAGCTACCTCAAAGACACCTTTTGAGCTACCTCAAAGCCACCTTTTGAGCTACCTCAAAGACACCTTTTGAGCCACCTCAAAGACACCTTTTGAGCTACCTCAAAGACACCTTTTGAGCTACCTCAAAGACACCTTTTGAGCCACCTCAAAGACACCTTGTGAGCATCGGCATACGGATAAGGTGTCTATCCGCATACGGATAAGATGTCTATCCTCAAAGACATCTTTTGAGCATCGGGAAGGTAGCGATTCCAACCCTGTCAGCAGCTACGCAGCCTGACAGGTTGATATACGCGAGCTTACGTAAACGACCTGACAGGGTCGGCAGACCTGTCAGGGTCAACAAAAACTCAGATGCCATTGGACGTATACCATAAGTCCCTACAATTTTCCTATGGCTCTTCTGCCGGTTCCGTCCCGGCCCGTGAGGTCGTCTCCCAGGTCAAGGCGGGCGGCTTCTACCACTTTCATCAATTCGGCGATCACTTCGGGATGCTGGTTCTGCACATCGTAGCGTTCGCCCGGATCGCGACGGAGGTCGTACAGCGCAAGGTTTTCCTGATGGCGCTCGTTTACCTGTCCGCTTTGTCCGTCCTGTCCGGGAAGGAACCCGGCATAGCTGCGTCCCAGATGCGGCAGCACCAGCTTGAAACGGTCGTTACGGACAGCCTCCAGGTTGTTTTTCCGGTAGTAATACAGGAAATATTCGCGCGGGCGGGACGTTTCGTCGCCCAGCATCAGCCGGGCGATGTTGATGCCGTCAATTTTCAGCGGAGGCAGCGGCGCATCGCAAAAATGGGCAATGGTAGGCAACAGGTCGATGGACGACGCCAGGCGGTTGCATATCACGCCGGCAGGAATTTTTCCGGGCCAGCGCATGATGCACGGCACCCGCTGACCGCCTTCGTAAGTGGCGCCCTTTGCCTCGCGCAACCCGCCGGTTGAACCGGCATGATTGCCGAAATTGATCCACGGGCCGTTGTCGGAGGTAAATATTACCAGCGTATTTTTGTCGATCCCGGATTTTTCCAGCGTCTTCAATATCTCACCCACGCTCCAGTCGATTTCCATCATCACGTCGCCATACATTCCCTGCTCGCTCTTCCCTTTAAACTTTTCGGACACGCGCAGAGGCACATGCGGCATGGTATGCGCCAGATAGAGGAAGAAGGGCCTGTTTTTGTTCCCCTCGATGAAGCGCACCGCCCGTTCGGTATAACGGGTGGTAAGTTGCATCATGTCTTCCGGTTTCGGTTCGGCGTTGATCACCTGATCGCCTTCTATCAAAACCAGCGGCTTCATGTCGTTGGAATACGGCAGGCCGTAGTACTCGTCGAATCCATGACGGACGGGCAGGAACTGCGGATGATGCCCCAGATGCCATTTGCCGACTGCGCTACAGGCATACCCCTTTTTCCGGAGCACATCGGCAATGGTTTCTTCGCTGTCGGCAATGCCAATGTCGGCAGATGAGCCTAAGGCGCCGGCAAAGCCGATACGGTTGGGATAACAGCCGGTGAGCAGTCCCGCGCGGGATGCGCTGCTCACAGCCTGCGGGGAATAATAGTGCGTAAACCGCATGCCTTCGACGCACAGACGGTCGATGTTCGGGGTACTGTAACCGGTGGCGCCGGTCATGCTCAGGTCGCCGTAGCCCATGTCGTCGAGCAGGATCACGACGACATTGGGCGTCTTTTGGGCTTGCAAATGCGCTGTCATTATGCCGGTAACGGCAAGCGCTGTTAACTTTAACCGGTTCATCAATGGCTTGTATATGGTTTATTCCAAAACTTCCTGAAAACGGCAGTCATCAATCAGCATGACGGGCGATGGAAATCTCTGTTCGCTAGGCCCGTACCCATTAGTGTTCGGCTGATCAACTGAAAAACGTACCTGAGCAGCGGCGAAATCATCCGGTACCGTCCATAACCCTTCCGGCCTGAGAAGGTTATCATTATGGCTCGGATCGGTAACTATGGGTACTGCATGATACAGGATCAGACCATCACCTGTGGAAAGAATTTTCACCGATTGTGCAGGATGTAATCCGACCTGTTCTGCCGGATGGATTTTCTGCCCACCAGAATTAACCCTGTAAGCAATAACAGCGCTTATATAGTAGGTCTTGCCCGGGGTTACCGTGATTCCCTCCTGATATACGCCGCCTGCATTGCCGCCGTTTATTCTACATGCATATTTCCCGTCGAAAGTGAAAAAGGTAAAATTGCCGGTAGCGTAATCAGCCATTGTATTCCATACGCGCAATGTAGCGCCGGCGCCGGGAGCGTTTAGATTACCTGCCGCTTTATACGGAGGATAATTTTGGAACCACGCGGTTCCCGGAATAGCGTCCACTAATTTTGTCCATCCGGGGAAAGCATTGGTCTCTCCATCAGGCAATTCAAAGCTGGGATTTACCAGCATATTCTCCCCAAGGTTGGATAAGTCGGGTATCCATACCGAGCCTTCACCGAAGGGGCCATCGGCAGAAGCGGCGGTAATGGTCACTCTTCCGGGCGAGACAGCGGTAACTTCGCCGGTAATGGCATCGACCGTTGCAATTGATTCGTCGCCGGAACTCCATGTTACCGACTGATCTTCCGCATTTTCAGGAAAAACGGCATAGGGCAGGTTTCCCTTTCTGCCCGGGACCAACATCAATACGTCGCTTGATACCTGTACGTCGGTAACGAGAATCGGGATTACCTCGACTTCGCAACTTGCCGTTATGCTCCCGTCGTCGCGCGAAGTAGCGGTAATGATCACTTTCCCGTATTCGTTTGCGGTTATTTCGCCGCTGTCGATGTCAATCGAAGCGATGGCCGGATTGCTCGAACTCCATTCCAGCGTTCTGTTGAGGGCGCTGTGGGGCACAAAAACGAATGTCAGGTTTATTTTTGTTCCCCGCGGCATCCTGATCGCGTCCTGGCTGAAGACGATATCGCTTAGCGGATTGATTACCTTCACATTGACTGAGGCCGACCGGGCGCCGTCTATCGTGGTAGCCGTCACGACAACCGTTCCGGGCAGTATGCCGGTTACCACGCCGCCAACTACTGTCGCCACGCCGGGTTTGTCGGTCGCCCATCCTATTTTCTGGCTGGCGCCGGAAGGTTCAACGGTCGCCGTCAATGTCAGCGTTTCGCCGACGGACAGCACGGCGGGATCGCCGGTTTGACTGATCGCGAGACCGGTAGCCGTTACAGCCTTTTCCTGTTCATCGCACGAAACCATCATCAAAATGGTTATCAAAATACTGAATGTCCTTTTCATTGTTTTCTACTTTTAATGTACTTCTTCATTACCATGTTCCGAATCGTAACTCTTTCTCCACATCCTGGCGAAGGATCAATACCTCGTTCACCAGATAGCTTATACCTGCTCTGGTATAGATGTAGTCGAAGGTAAAGGTTCTGGTATCGGCGTCGTAGCTCGAACCCCGATCGGTAACGGTGTTGCATCCCGGTTTTGTGTCAAGGGTTACCGCTCCCGAAACCAGATTCACCAGGAGGTGATCGGCATCGTCGACAGGAGCATGATCCAGGTTACCCATGCCGGTCATATCAAACTGCGTAAGGGACAGGGTGGTGAGCAAACGCACCTTATTCCCGCTAAGGTCGGCATTGGAATATTCCTCGGTGGTTTCCGGAACGACGGCGAATCCGTCCCATTGCGACTGCCGGCCTTTCGTGTAGTAGGCCCCGCTATGCTCGTCGATGTACTTGATCACGATGACGGTATAATCCTTTCCTGTCCTGATCGAATCTGCGGTAGTCCTTACCAGTTGCAGCGGAAGCGCATACGTACTGTCAAGGGAACCCGGAAGAGCGGCAAATGCCTCCTGATGGATCCTTACCGGACAATCGCCTAAAAACTTGCCTGCCGGAACAGTAAAGACGCTGTTACTGTTTTCGATACTGTAGCAACTTTCCGGGAGCAGGGTAAACTTATTCGCTCCCGCCACGGTTGTCAACAATTCGGGGGCTACCCTGAATTCAACCGTGTAGCCTTTTCTGTTCTCGCGCAACCCGCCCAGGGCAACGCCTGTCCTGAATTCCAGAGAATCCTGTCCGGTTCTCGACACGAGCGTTCTTACCGGCCGCTGCGTTCCGAAATATACGGCCGAAAAATCGTAATCCTTCACATAATCTTCGTATGGTTCGCACGCAACGAGTCCAAAGAAGAGCGTGACCGCAATGATGTTTTTAATAATGGTTTTCATGTTCAAATTGGTTTTCATAACATTTCTTTTTGATTACCATCCGGCGTTTTGAATAAGATTGGGGTTTTTGACAAGTTCCGCATAAGGGATCGGACTGCTGTAATACTTTTCGTCCGAAAGCAAATTGCGTTCCTGTACCACGACATCATCCCCGCCGGGATTCGTTCCGAAGTAAACGAAGTTATTATTCTCGTCCTTATAAATCTTTATCCCGAGAACGGGCGTATTCAGCGGCAACCTCCAGCGGCGCATATCCCACAGGCGCATATTTTCGAATGCAAATTCCACACGGCGCTCGTTGAGTAGCAGATTCCTGAATTTTTCGGCGCCTTCCAGGGCGACTTCGTCAACATAAGCGTTACCCGTGCCGTACAGGGCGCGCAGCCTCTTGACGATGGCGACCGGCGTATGGGCGGCATTGCCTCCGGACAGCGTTCCTTCGGGGCCGTACAGCTCGTTCAGCGCTTCGGCAAGGTTCAGCCACGCTTCCGCACGGCGCATCAGGGGATTACTGTGAAAATCGGTCTGCGTGCTGCCCGGATTGTCGGGATTGTAATTCACATTCAGCTTGTCCGACATGCCTTTGCGGAGATAATATCCTGTCCGGGTATTGCGAAAATCGTAGCCGGGGCCGTCAAAACCCACAGTGTTGTCGGCTGCGCTCGAATATATCTGCAATGGACGTATTTCGGTGCCCAGTCCGTAGAAACGGAGTCCGTTATAACCGATTTGCCGCTCAAACCGTCCGTCACGGTTGACATACGGATTCTGGGAATCATATCCCGACCGCGCATCGGTAATGGGATAGCCATTCCTCATGGGATAGGCGTTAATCAGGTTTTGCGACGGGTTACATTTTCCTTCCCCGAACCACATTGGAGGAAAATGATTTGATTCAGGCACGCGGTTGTTGGCCGTCCGCCTGAATAGCAGCTCGTTATAGGAGCTTGCATGGGCGGGGATATTCACATTAGCCCCAACGAGCATGTCATTGTCCAACGGAACCATGTCGCTCAACGCGCCCATCTGTCCGGCCGAGATCGCCTCATGAGCCATAACGGCGGCGCGCAGCCATTTTTTCCGGATCGAATCTTCCGAAATGGCGTTGGCGCCTTGGGGCTGATACGCCGGTGAAGCGGCAAGCAACGAGACGCGCGATTTGAGCGCCAGGACAGCCTTGCCCGAAGCCCGCCCGAGATTGTCCATGCCGTAAGGCGGGTCATTGGAATTGTCATTGGCGTACTGCAACGGCAAATATTGGAAGGCCGTGTCGCAATCCGCCAGTATTTGGCGGACGCAAACCTCAAATTCGCTGCGCGGATATGCGTTTACCGTTTCACGTTCTTCCTCGCGGAAGGTACGGGTCGCGATGACATAACCCAAAACCTTGCCGTCTACGGAAGAACGGCCCCCGTAGTTCCGTAGCAGTTCCATTTGCCACCAGGCGCGCAAAAAATATGCTTCGCCCTTGGAACGTTCCCTGTACTTTTTGTCGCGTTCCGGATCGGAAATGTCATAGATGATGCCGGGCGAAAGCCCCTTTTCCAGAAAGAGATTCGCAGTCGCGATGGCGTTATAGGCCGTCGCCCAGTTGTTCAAAGCGCCGGAATGTATCGTCTGGTTTCCGGAAACATACGCGTAGAGGTTGGAAGCCATTCCCGTGGTCAATGAATTATCGGTGATGGCGTCCAGATAGTTGTTGCCGTCGTAGCTGCATGCGGTTTCCCCGATGGCGCCGTACGCCTCCAAAAGGGTTCCCATGGCATAAGAGGGCAACTTCCATGTGATGTCGTCGCCATATTGATTGGTCAGCTTCGGCTCGAGATACTGATCGCATGAAGACACGGAAATGAGCGCCAACGCGAGACCGGAACAAAGATATTTTCTGATTTTCATGTTCGTTTTTGTTTTGATGATCCTGACTTAAAACACTACGTTAAGCCCAACGGTGAATGTTGAGAACAGGGGATAGTTATTCACTCCGGCGTCGGGCACTTCGGGATCAAGTTCCTTCACCCTGCTGATGGTTAGAAAATTGGTTCCCCGCGCAAAGACCCTGACCGTTTTTACGGATGCACTGAGCGGCTTGTTGTAACCGAACGTGTAACCGAGTTCTGCGTTTTTGATGCGGAAGAAACCTGTGTTCGCCAGCCAGAAAGTCGAGTTTATAAAATTATTGGTGCCTTGCGTGGTCGTCAGGCGCGGGTAGGCGCCTTCGGGATTGTTGTCCGGGTGGTAGCGGTCCAGCGCCTGATCCGACCATTTACGCTCGCCGAAGTTCCAGTAATAGGTACTGCTGCGCCATTTATTGACGCCCAGCTGCGAAACGCCCAGCATATTGAAGGAAAAACCCCTGTAAAAGAGATCGACGGTCAGCCCGAGGTGCACGCGCGGAAAACTGTTGCCGAGTACGGTCAGGTCGTTTTCGTCGATCACCCCGTCTTCGTGCAAGTCTTCGTAGGCGATGTCGCCAACGGTATATTCGCCGAACGTCTGGCGCGGAGCGCCTTGCAGGGCGACATCCCTGCCGAAGAGTCCCCTGGAGGTGTAGCCGAACATGGCGTCGGAAGATTGGCCCGTATTGCGCCGGTTTTCTTCCGGATGTTCCACTTCATTATAGGTAATGATCCTGTTCTTGCTGTAAATCCCGTTGATTCCCGCGGAATAGTGGAAATCGCCCGTTCTGTTCATGTACCTGGCTTCAAACTCGAAACCCTGGTTGCGGACTTCCCCGAAGTTTTCCGGCGCATAGATGTCTCCATATAACGCGGAATGTTGCGATGTAACTAAGGTGATGAGATCAAAACGCCTTTCGCGGAAATAGTCGGCTTCCACCCACAGGGAGCGGTTGAACAGCAGCCCTTCCACGCCCGCGTTAAACTCAAGCGACTTTTCCCATTTCAGATCGGGATTGCCCCAGTTGGCCAGGTCGACCCGCAGGATATTGACATTGGGCCGCAACTGGTAGTTTCCGTTATCCGCCCAGCGGGTGTAGTGGAGGTTCCACGAAGTCTGTGCATCGTACCCCAAAAGGCCCCCGGACGCCTTTACTTTCAGATAGTCTATCAGTCCGTTCCCTTTCAGGAAATCCTCTTCGGTGAGTATCCAGCCCGCTCCTCCGGCGTAAGACATGAAATGGCGGTTGCTCCCGTGGAACTTGTTGCTTCCCATCAGCGCCAGATCCATTTCGACCACATACCTGTCCCTGAACGAATAATTGGCCCTCAACGCCGTATTGGCCGTTTGCAGATTGGGCGACTCGCCCGTGGCCTCCTTCATCATATAGTAATAGAGGAGGTTGGCCGAAAGCTTGTGGATTCCGTTGAAGTTGCGGTCAAAGTCCATGCTGAACAGATATGCATTCGTACGCAGGTTCCACGAGTCGCTCAATGTGTTCTGGTCGGTTATTGCATTTTTTTTCAGCGTCTGGAATGTAACGGTGTCCCGATGGCTTGCCGGATCGTAATACCAGCGCTGGGCATAGGTGGCTATGCTGGTAGCGAGGCTCTCCGTACCGACAAAGAAATTGTCGAAAGACAGTTGCGTTCTCAGCGACAGCCCCTCCACCAGTTGCGCCAGATCCAGGTTCAGACCGACGTTGAGTTCTCCGTTGGCAATATTTTGACGGTATCTCCCGCCATACGCCAGATCGCCGTAGAGGTTGCTGGAATGGGAATAACTTGCGCCCAGTCCGGGATAGCCGAGCGAGTCGACCGCTATGTAGGCAGGATCGATGATCAGCGGAAACTCGTTGGGCCGCGTATCGCGAATACGGGTAAAGGTTCCCGCATGGTCGAGGGACGGGCGTTTGGTTACGTCGAATATCCCCGCCATGCCGACAAAGGCTTTGAAATGATCGGTTATTTTCATGTCAAGGTTGGCCCTGAAATTGTACGCGTCGCGCACCGGAGCGTCGCCTACCTTTTGCAGTCCCGTATTTCCGGTATAACCGGCAATGAAGGCATACTGCATGTTTTCATTACCGCCCGAAAATTCAAGGGAGGCTTTGCGGTAGCCGATGGTTTTTGAAAGGAAATAATCGATATAATCCACATCGGGATAACGAAGGTCGTTAGGCCCTGTCGAATTGCGGTAACCTTCGAGGTCGGCGGCGTTGTACAGCGGCGGCAGACCGTCGTTTTGCCGCGCTTCGTTGTAAAGCCGGGCATAGTCGTATGAGTTGAGGTAGCTGGGATAGGCTACGGGCAGACCTGCGCCCATCTCTGCGGTGGCGCTGATTCTGCGGGTATACATCTTGCCGTGTTTTGTGGCTACCAGAACCACTCCGTTGGCGGCGCGCCCGCCGTAGAGGATCTTCGAGGTGGCGTCTTTCAGCACCTGTACGGAGGCGACCTCATCCAGCAGCAATGTGTTGACGTTGCGCTCCACTCCATCAACAACGGTAATGATGCCGTTGTCCGTGTTGCGGTGATGGCCGCGGATGTACATCGAACCCGTGTTGTTCCCCAGGCCGTTGACGCTCATCAGCGCCTGGAAACCCATGATGTGTCCCTGTATCATGTTGCTCAAAAGCGGTTCCGGGGTGTGCAGCAGTTCATCGCCCGATACGCCGCTCACGGCGCCCGTCAGGTAACGCTGCTTCTCCTTGACGCCCATCGGCAGATTCACTGCATCAAGCGTTCCTGCGTAGAGCAATGCGGTTGCGAGCGTGAAGGTAAGCTCGTTCTCTTCGCGCTCTATGCGGTATACCATGGGTTCAAAGCCCCTGACCTCTATCAGCAGCGAAGAACCCTGGCGGCACTTTACTTTAAATTGGCCGTTGCCATCGCTGAAAACGACAATGGCTCCTTCGTTGGCCGTTATCTGCGCATTGCCCACAAATTTCCCGTCGGGGGAAACCACTGTTCCCGTAATCCAAAATTCGGGCGCCTTCGTCTTTTTCTGAGCTGCCGCCTCGGCCGGGCACAGCATCAGCAGCGCCACAGACAGGGTAAGCAGGGAAACATATTGATTGATTCTTCTTATTTTCATGTTCTTGTTTTCTTGCGGTTCATCATCGGTTTACCAGCCCGGATTTTGCTTGATCGTGGGATAGCGGTTGATTTCGTCATTGCGTATCGGGTACCAGTAATTCCTGCGTTCAAATACGCGGATTTCCTCCGTAATCGTATTCAGCGTATAGTTGAAGTATTTGCCGTACCGGGCGCTTTCCCTGTCCTCTACCGTCGCTCCGGGAGGAAACCACTGGACATCGACCGTGGGCGGCGCATCCGGACGGATGGTAACAACCGTACCCTTGATGGGATTGGGATCGCCGGCAAAGAGCTGTTCTGCGATCATCCAGCGGCGAATATCGAACCAGCGGTGATTTTCGAACATCAGTTCTACGGCCCTTTCGTTGCGTATCCGCTCGCGCAGCGCCTCCTTCGAAGCGGCATATTCGCTGCGCACATCTCCCTGTCCCACGCGCCTGCGCACCTCGTTCAAGGCATCTACGGCGGAATAGCCGTATCCTTCAGGATCCCCGACAGGGCCGTACGCTTCGTTCATGGCCTCGGCATAGTCAAGCCAAACCTGCGTTGTGCGAATCAGGATGCTGTTGAACGCATGAAGGCTGTAATTGGGATTAGCGTTGCCGCTGGCCCCGTTGTTGGATTCGGGCCACTGATACTTCTTGGCCAGATACCTGGTAAGGATGTCGCCCCTGCCGCCTTCGTTGCTGCCGGAGATGGAGTATTCCTGTCCGCGCGGCCATACGCTCAGGTACCATGCGTTTGCGTCTCCTTCGGTTCCAACAGCAGTCTGCCGCGTGCCGAAGCGTTCGCCCGGAAGCAGGATGGAATGATGCAGGCGCGGATCACGGTCTTTATAGGGTTCATCAGGATTGAATGCGGGGTCGGCGCATATCCAGCCCGTTGCCGTAAGCTCGGCAGGATAACCGTTGACCGTCTCGAATTTGTTGATCATATTCTGGGAAGGACTGAAATTGGGAGTACCCATGTTGCCCGCACGGTTCGTCATCCACCTGCTTTGCCAGAGTACGGCCACGTCTTCTTCCCTGCCGGCGCCGCAACTGTTGACGTACCACAGTGATTCCTGGCTCACAAACCGGCTTTTGGGATGGTAGAAAATATGGGCGTACTGGTTGCCGGGCATCATCGTCTGGTCGTAAACGGCTTTGTTGTTTTCTATATATTTCAGGCAGTCCCATGCGTATTCGGCGGCAAGCTGCACGCGATCGGCGTCGTATTCGTCATACTGTACGGTAGCGTCGAGGCCGTTGCGCATCAGGGGGCTTGCCGCGTAAAGCTGCGCCATGGACTTCAGCGCATAGGCCGAAGATTTGGTAGGGCGTCCCGTCTGAAGGTCCTCCCACTTGTCGGGAAGAAGTTCAATGGCATAGTTCATGTTTTCAATGATCCAGTCGCTGCTCTCCGCATACGTGAGGCGGGGCATGTCGCCGGTATCATCGCTGTTGTACAGCCTGTCAAGGATGGGCATCCCCCCGACCCGGCGGATGATCTCGAAATAGAACCACCCGCGGAAGAAATACGCCTGTCCCATCAGCTGGTTCTTCTGCTCTTCCGTCAATTGCTCCATGCGGGGTACATTGTCCAATATGCGGTTGCTGATACGGATTCCGTAAAAACTCTTGGGAATAACCCTGCCGTAGTTCTGGTTGACGTTAGCGTCATTCCAGCCTATTTCAGCTACATCGTCGCGCCCAAGCCATAACCCTGCATTGAGCACTTGCGCTATTTCACGCACTTGCCACTGGTAACCCTGCTGGTGTGTGTTCTGTTTGAACACATTGGCGCCCTCGTCGCTCATTTCGCCCGTTTTGTACCCGCGCATGTTCTGCGAGGTATGTTTCCGGTAGTCGTCGAGAATATTGTACACCCTGTCGAAATAGCCGCGTATCGACTGGAAATCGTTGTACAGGATCTCTTCGGTAAAACCGAGGTCAGGCCTCTTGTCGAGATACTCCTGGCATGAAACGAGGCCGAATGTGATTGCTGCGATGGAAAGATAAAATACTTTTTTCATTTTTCTTTGATTTAGGGATGGTTAGAATCCGATTCTCAGTCCGATGTTATAACGCCGCACGAGCGGATAAAGCGCGGCCGAGTTGCTTTCCGGATCGATATACTTGTTGAAGCCGGTAAACGTCAACAGGTTGTTGGCATTTACATAAATCTGACACTTGGACATGCCAATTTTGCCGGTAAGGCTTTGATCAAGAGTGTAGGCTGCTTCAATGTTTTTCAGCCTGAGATAGGAAGCGTTCCGATAGTTGTACGTCGTGCCGCGCTGGTTGTACTGGCTGGCGACAATACCTGCATGGAGGGCCGGTTTTGAAGCCGTTGAAGCCGTTTCGGGCGTCCAGCGGTTCAGTACGTCCGGATTGGCAAAATAGTTTTCTACCCGTCCGAACTGCAAGTCCCACAACAACTCATCCGCCACATTCTTGTATACGCCCAGCACGCCGTACCACATCATCGAAAAGTCGAAATTTTTCCACGAGAAACCCATGGACCATCCGTAGGTGGTACGCGGATAATTCTGTTCTTTCATCGGCATGCGGTCGTTAAGGTCATCGTAGACGATGGTTCCGTCCGCATTGTAATCGATATACATGAAGTCGCCGGGCGTCAGTGAGGCTTGTTCCGCCGTTGAAGCATAATTATAGATGTCGTCTAATGATCCGTAGTAACCGCCCACGCCCAGGCGGGTTTGATAATCGATGGGTTTGCCGGCCTGCCTCTGGTATTCTTCCATCAGAAACGGGTCGTTGCGCTCCACAACACGGTTCTCATTGGTGGAGAAATTGACTTTTACCCAGTAGCGAAAGTCATCGCCTGCTTTGTCATTCCAGCCGAGTTCGATTTCCAGCCCGCGCGTTTTGGTCTCTCCAAGATTGGAGCGGGGATCCTTAAACCCAAACCAGGCGGGAGTTGTCTGCAACATGATGATGCCCTTCCTGTGTTCCTTGAACAGGTCTACATTTCCGGTAAGGCGGTTGCCGAACATGCCGAAATCGAAGCCGAGATTTTGCTTGTAGGCCGTTTCCCAGGTGGCGTTCAGATTGGCCGTTCCGTCTTCAACGATGATCGGCCCGTAGTTGTTGACCGTATTCGAGCCGAGCGACAGGTTCGGATTACTGTCGGCTGCTTTATATATCTGAACGTACTCGAAAAAATTGGCGTTCCGGTCAAAACCTACGGTTCCGTAGGAGTAGCGCACCTTAAGATTGCTGAGCGTTTCGGCGACGACGCTGTTCTTGATCAGGGATTCTTCTGATATCCGCCATGCCACCGAGTAGGAAGGGAAGAATTTGAAACGCCTGTCGCGTGCAAACCTCATGGAGCCGGTATAGGCGCCGTTGAGTTCTAACAGGTAACGTTCCGCATAGCCGTAGGTCACGCGGGTTACCCATGCTTCTTCACGTTCCTGATACTTCATGTTGACGGCGGAGCCGTCCAGCAGTTTGTCGATCTGGTTGCGGTCGAATACGCCCATTGCGGTAACGGCGTGCTTGCCGAAGGTGCGGGCGTAGTTAACGGACGCTTCATATTTAACCCTGCGTTCATAGCCTCCGTTGGTGATGTTGTCGTACGAAACTTCGGGACGCTCGCCCTGCCAGTTGGGAGGATTGGTCGGGAAACGGTTATTTTCAATCAGTTCATATCCGCCGTCCGGAAGCGGCTGGGTGTAGTCGTACCTGCGGTTGTACCTGATGTTTGCTTCGCCGGCCGAACCGGCGCCGAAATTGCCGCCCTTGGCCCGCTGTATGCGACTCTGGCTTTGATTTGCGGAAGTGAAGGAAAATTTCGCCTGCGCGCTAAGCCCTTTGGTAATGAAGTCGAGTTTCTGTTTCAGTCCCAAATCGACAAAGTTCTGGTAGGATTTGATCATACGCGATCCATGGTCGAAGCTTTCGCGAAGGTTACTCATCCCGTCAATCGCGGCTCCATATTCGCCGTCGCTGTAGCGTACCGGGAATACATGGCGCGGATCGCTGTACAGTTCCCTGAAAAAAGTCTCCTCGTAGCTGCCGTCGAGACGGTAGCCGGGCTGGTTGCGGGTTCCCTGCTTGCCGGCAAGGTCAACCGAGAGAACGGTCGACCCGGTGAGGCTGAAGTCTAAGTTGGTGCGCCAGTTGTAGCGCTTGAAGTTGTGTGTGGGATCGAAAATCTCGTTTTTTTCGATCCGGTAAATATCTCCTTCGTTGAGGAAGGCGAACGATACGAAATACTTCACAAAGTCGCTTCCGCCGCGGACATTGAGATTGTACTGCTGCGAAAATGCCAGGGGCTTGATCATTTCTTTCCACCAGTCCACTTCGGGGAAATAGTCGTTGTCGGGACCGTAGTTGCCCGTGGCGAAAGCGTTTTCCCAGGCGGCGATGGTCGATTCGGGAATCAGCATGTCCCACTCCCCATCGTTGGCAACGGCTTCGTTCCACATGTTCATGGAAGTGATGTAGTCGGCATACTCGGGTTTCATGGTTGGCTGCTTGAAGCCGAAGTTGGCGCTGAGACTGATGGAAGGCCGCTGCACCAAACCGCGCTTGGTGGTGATGATGATCACGCCGTTACCGCCCTTGACGCCGTATACGGCGGTGGCGGCGGCGTCCTTGAGCACCGATATCGACTCGATCTCGTTGGGATCGACGTCGTTGTAATCGCGCTCTACGCCGTCTACGAGGCAGAGCGGACTGGTACTGTGCCACGTTCCCTTGCCCCGTATGATCAGCTGGGCTGCGTCGGCGCCCGGCTTGGACGTGCTGGAAATGGCGACCACCCCCGGCATTAATCCCTGAATGGCCTGCGATACACTGGTCACCGCCCCTGTTCTCAACAGATCGTCGCCTTTTGCCTGCGCAACGGAACCGATCATGGTGGCTTTTTTCTGGACTCCGTAGCCCACCACGACGATCTCTTCTATTTCCCTGACGTTTTCGGCCAGGGAGACGTCGATGACCGTCCGGTCGCCTGCCTCTATTTCCTGAGTGACGTATCCCACAAAGGAAAATTGCAGGACAGTTTCTTTGCCGGGCACGGTAATGGCGTATTTCCCGTCTGCATCGGTCACTACGCCGAGCGTGGTGCCTTTAACAACCACATTTACCCCGGGCAGGGGGTCGCCCTGATCCGTAACCACGCCCGTCACAACAATTGACTGCGCGCTTTGCCGGGTCTCGGGAAACGTCCCGGCTACCGGCAGGATCCGTATCAGCGCTAAAACCGATACCAGCGTAATAAACCGAACTTGTTTAAAAATCGGATGTTTGACAAATAATAATTTCAACATTACATTTATTCTTGTTTAATTTTATTTCTTAATGATTAATGATTACTGCACGCGGGCCGCTTTTGTGCATTGCTTCACGCTTGCGATCGGATGCCAAAAGACCCGTTCGGATTGACAGGCAAGCGTATGACCGTTTTTTTACTTTTCCATAGAATTCAGGCTTTTAAAGTTGTTTTTATTAATAAATCAATCGAGGGATCATGCATCGTTGATAAAGCAGGACAGGCCTGCGGCTCTTCCCGGTGAATGTAATCAATAGAAAAACCGCCCATTGCCGGATGCAATGATGCGGCCATATTGTATTTCTTATAAATGTTTCTAACTTTCGCGCGCGCGCGTGCCAAACTGTCAGTCTCTCTCTCTCTCTCTCTCTCTCTCTCTGCAAAAGGCGTGCCAAAGCCCACTGTTTTCGGGGCTTCAACGATAAATAACATGTTGGAAAAAAAGCACAAAATTGATCGAGTTTGCTTAACAGATAAATGAAGGATATACTCCTGAACGCTTTTAAAAATCGCAGACATTATTTTTATGGATAACACTATAAATTATAGAAGATCTGTTTACTTTTAATGATTAAAAACGGGAATTTCTGCCTCCGACGAAGGAACATTGCCCTTGATGGAAGGCCAGCCGTCGGACGTCCAGATGATTTTATCCAGCATCAGCCGCCTTTCGTTCGGAGCAAGCGCTATGTCGTATGCGTGATACAGTATCCAGTCGTTACCGGCGTCGTCGGCCACGATCTCGGCGTTGTGCCCCGGCCCGGCAAACGCGCTGTTACCCTGAATAACAATGACGTATGCGTTATCCAGCATGCGGTTTCCGTTTTTGGCTACATAGGGGCCGAAAAGACTCGTCGATCTACCGACGACCGTTCTGTAATTGCTGCTGGCGTTGTTACAGCATGATCCCCATGAGCAAAACAGATAATAGTAATTACCGCGGCGATAAATGTAGGACGCCTCAAAAGCGGTTCCTGCAATTCGTTCCGGCGTTGCATCCGGTTTCACCGACAGGCCGTCGTCGGCAAGTTCAACGATATAGATGCCCCGAAAACTGCCGAATGTCATGTACTTTTTGCCGCCGTCCTCGATATAGAAAGGGTCAATGGAATGTTTCACCTGAATTTGCGGGTCATCGCTAACAATCACACAGCCTCGATCCGTGAAGGGGCCTTCCGGAGTAGGGGCGGTAGCGGCAAGGATGCTGCTCTTCCACTCCAGATCGCCTTCCCCTACATTTCTGCAACAATAAAGCACGTACTGCCCGTTGATATAGTTGATGTCGGGCGCCCAGAGAGACCCGCTCGCACACGAGGGGCGCGTACTGTTGGTAAAAACGGTTCCCCGCTGCTCCCAGTCCACCAGATTGCGCGACCGCATGATGGGAATATGGGGGATCGCTTCCGTGGCATAGAGGTAAAACCAGCCGTCGTCGGTTCTGATGACGGTGGGGTCGGGCAGCCGTTGCGTTGTTACCGGATTGCGATAGGTATTGGATACCGTTACCGGCACGCTTTTGTTGATTTCGGGGCTTACCCGTCCGCTGACCGTAATATGGGCGCTGCCTGCCGACACTCCCTTAACCCGCCCGTTAACAACGGTAGCCACGCCGGCATTGTCGGTTGTCCAGACGAAGGGTTTTTCCGCCAGACCGCCATTCGGCGGCGACGACTCGGCGAGCAGCAGGGCGCTGTCGCCCACCGTTAAGTTGAGCAGGGACGGCGTAACCGTAATGGTCAGCGGGGTAACGGTTACCGGCACGCTTTCGCTGATTCCGGCGCTTGCCCGTCCGCTGACCGTAATATGGGCGCTGCCTGCCGACACTCCCTTAACCCGTCCGCTGACAACGGTAGCCACGCCGGCATTGTCGGTTGTCCAGACGAAGGGCTTTTCCGCCAGACCGCCATTCGGCGGCGACGATACGGCGAGCAGCAGAGCGCTGTCGCCCACCGTTAAGTTGAGCAGGCGCGGCGTAACCGTAAGGGTCAGCGGGGTAACGGATATTTTTACCGACGTTTCGATATTTCCGCTTTTTACATGGACGGAAGTAGAGCCGTTATTCACAGCCGTTACCAGGCCGGCATCCGTTACGGCAGCGATGTCCGGATGGGCAACCGACCATGTGAAACGGACATTCTCCGTTTCGGCCGGAACGGGATTCGCCTTCAACCGCACGGTATCGCCCGGAGCGAGTACCGCCGACGCGGGGGAAACGTCGATCGACTCTAACGTTCTGTTCGATTCATTTTTACAGGCCGCAAAAAGGCAGGCGGCAATTCCCAAAAAGCCGACCGTTCGACGGATTGCTTTCATATATGTGATGATTACTGTCTTCATGGATCAATTTTGCGGACTTTCCGGCGTTTCCCGTACGGATAATAAGGCCGGAAACCGGGACTGTTTCAAAACCTGACGCTTTTCAGATAACTTGATCATTGATGTGCGTGTTAAATGATAAGAATAGAATATTGTATGATACGATAAGTTTTACGGTTATAGAAAATCGATTTTTCGTTGCTGCAAATATCAATCTTTTTTATCTATTGTTCCAAATAAAAATCGATTTTTTAACACTCTTTAACATTTTTTAACATTTTGCGTGCGGACGCAAAAAAAACAGAGTCTGCGGTTGCGGCTCTGTCAGCGGTTTTGATCCTAAACGGGCCGGAATACGGAACCCCGGCAGGATCGCCCGATCAATCGTGAATGAAGATCATTAAAGCGCGCCGGAAACACAGATAAGAAAGAAGCCCGTGAAAAATCTTCAAATCTGCGTCAGCTGCGCGCCAAAATTCAAATTCAACATTCAAAATTCATATTTGAGACCCTTACGGGATAATTGCGCCTGTGATTTCGCTCCGGGGGCCTTTTTCGCCGCGGGTATTTTCCCAGCAGAGGCAGAAATAGACGGTCTTTCCGCGGTCGCTTTCGTCGAAATCGAGGGTGAGGGGCGAGCGGGTGTTGAAGGTCGATTCGGTCAGGTCTTTCAGCGAAGAGGGGGGCGTATCGCGCATTACCCAGCGAATTTCGACGCCGTGCTGTCCCGCCGGTTTGGCCTTCGACCTTTTATGTCCCTGATCGTAGAAATTGAGGATGAGGCGGCGGATGGTGCCGCTGTTGATGTCGTAATCGGGATAGGTAACGGCAACGGGCGCCGGCCTTCTCGCCGACGTGGGAACAACAATACCCATACTGCGGAGATCATCGTCGGTTACATGGGTGTTGCCCTGCAGGTTTTTGACGAATTTGCGCAGCGGCTTCTCGAACGCTACCCGTTTTTCGTTCTTGATAAACGTAATGGTGGACGTACGGGTTGCGGGGTCGATGTAGTTCGCCCAGGCGACGTCCCAGTCGTTTTTCGGGGGCATCAGTTCGCTGTCCATCCACACGGCGTCGAGCATCCAGTCCATGCGGTGGCTGTTGGCGGTGGTTACAATAATGTTTTGTGCGACGTCAAAGTCGACGTCTTTACGGGGAATACTTTTTTGTTGACCCATTGCAATAAAATATGAAAGGTTACGAAATGTGTGATTTTCAGACTTAAAACGACAGCTTACGGACTTGAATCCAGGACTTGCGGATCCAAGTCCGGTACTTGCGGGCTTGAATCCGCGCTTTACGGGCTTGAGGCCGTGTCCTGCGGACTTGAATCCGAAACCTGCGGACTTGAACCCGGGACATGCGGGCTTGAGTCCGTGATTTGCGGATTTGAGTCCGTTGCCTGCGGGCTTGAGCCCGCAGCTTGCAGACTCAAGCCCGTATCGTGCGTATTTGAAGAGATCAAAGTAAGGGTAAAGAACTTATTTGTCGCAAAGATAGATTTTTTTTTTGAATCATGCAATTTTTTTTTACGGAAAATGATTTTTTTATGTAAGCCGGCGGGCTTTATCTTCGTAACCGCATGCAAGCGAAGCGCAGCTTACGGAAGACGCGTCCCTCCTCCACTGCTGCCTGAAATCCTGCCTTTCAGTCAGCGGCCGCGAGACAGCTCCTTAGCCATTACCGAACAGGTTCTGATTCTTCTTCTCATAGATCAAAACTATCATCTTCTTCGATGTTTCCTGTTTGAATATTATTGTACTCTTTTTCTATTGTATTTTGATTACTTGATATTGGCATACTGTTTATTACAGTATCGATAAAATATAAATTTCCATCCTTATCAGCGAGTACATTTTTGGGTTCTGCATCCCATATCTCATATTCCCCGTTCGTCCACCCGCTATCCCCGTCAGAGATGATCTCTTTCCTAAACCCGCTTTTTTGCAAATAACCGTCGATTTCCTGCTGTGTAGCATATTCGTATGGAAGATAAGGCTGTTCCAAAACAACAGATACTTCGCCGAGCGAGTTTTCTGTAAATCCTGTTATTTTGTATGGGACATTGTGAAATAATTCGTTATGCGATTGCAACCTGTCAATAAAATTCTCAAAATCGTGTTCCGCATTCAGCAGTGAAAGATTATTTACTTTGACTGCTTTCTTTTTGTCGCTCGACACATATACTTCATTTTCCTGCCCTTTTGAAATCGCTTCATCAGCAATAGAATGTATATCGTCTATCCACGTACCGCTGTTCCGTGCGGCGACTTCTAACTCTCCAAGAAACTGTTCTTTATTCCAAGCTGCGCGTCCCGACGCTTTTGCTGCTCTATTACTTCCTCTGTCGTAAACGTCGGAAATTGTTTGATGGATTCTATCCCCCTGCGGTTGTTCTCCCACCAGCCCACGTATGGCACTGATTTCCACTGTTCCTTTGTTATCCATTTTGGCTTCTGTGCCTTTTTGATGCTCATTGTTATTATTTTCTACAAAATTAATGTTTTTTAACGTTTCCTCCAAATATATTTTCCTGTTTCTTTCTTCAATAGCTTTCTTTAAATATATAGCTAAATTTGCTGTGCCTGTATAAGGACGTCGCATCCCGGCCGGCAGGTCATTCCGGTTACCGGGGACATCAGCGTGACGAGGCTGTCTCAAAAGTGTTTCAGCACACGGATAACACAGATTTAACGGATCAACACAGATGATCGTCTATTGATGACTGGAATACTCAAAAATACATTTGATGATTTATCTGCGAAAATCGGTCTCATCTGCGTCATCTGCGTGCTTTTGAGACAGCCTCGACGAGCTGCGGGATTTACGGGAAAATTGAACCCGGCGGCTCCTTACAGTAAGTCGCTCGTCCGTACATTTCATTGTACAATAATTAAAATATTTTGTCGTTACTTTGCAAAGTCTTTGCGAATTCTTTCGCAAGCTATCATCTAATCCACCCATACAATCAAGCATTATGATCGTCATCAGTCCCACCGAATTACGGAACAATTTCAAAAAGTATTTTGACCTTGCGAACAAAGAAAGGGTTATCATTCAGCGCGGAACAGCGGAAATATTTGAACTTGTCAAACGGGAACGCATAGACGACCCGTATTTTGAGAATCCCGAAAATGTCAATGCATTGAAAAGGTCTTTAAATCAGGCAAAAGAGGGAAGAGTAAAAAAGCTGACTTCGATGGATGATTTATTGAGTAAATCTTCTTTTTGAAGCGTCTGCGCTTCGACTGGCCAAACGGCGCCCCGGGCGTCAAATTTGCCGGCATTTTTAAAATAACATCTATTTTTGCACGCCTGAAGATCTTAGCCATTACCGAACGCGCAGGGACGTCGCATCCCGGCCGGCAGGTCATCCCGGTTACCGGGGACATCAGCGTGACGAGGCTGTCTCAAAAGTGTTTCAGCACACGGATAACACAGATTTAACGGATCAACACAGATGATCATCTATTGATGACTGGAATACTCAAAAATACATTTGATGATTTATCTGCGAAAATCGGTCTCATCTGCGTCATCTGCGTGCTTTTGAGACAGCCTCGACGAGCTGCGGGATGTACGGGAAAATTGAACCCGGCGGCTCCTTACAGTAAGTCGCTTGCCAGTTCGGCCAGTTTGCTCCGTTCGCCTTTCAGGAGGTTGATGTGCGCGAAGACCGGCTGGTTTTTCATCTTATCGGCGAGGTACGACAGTCCGTTGGATTGCGCATCGAGGTAAGGCGAGTCGATTTGCTCAATATCGCCGGTCATTACTATTTTGGTGCCTTCGCCGGCACGGGTAATGATGGTTTTTACCTCGTGCGGCGTCAGGTTCTGCGCTTCGTCCACAATAAAGAACGTTTCGGAGAGGCTTCGCCCGCGGATGTACGCCAGCGCCGACAGTATCAGCGCCTCGCTCTTCAGCATCTCTTCGATTTTCCGGCATTCTTCGCCGTTCTGTTTCAGGCGTTGCCTGATCACGCCCAGGTTATCGAACAGCGGCTGCATGTACGGCTCGATTTTGTCCCTGGCCGATCCGGGGAGGAATCCCAGGTCGCGGTTGGCTAAGGGAACGATCGGGCGCGCAAGGTAAATCCGGGCGTACTGCCGGTTTTGCGCCAGGGCGGCGGCCAGGGCCAGCAATGTTTTTCCCGTGCCGGCTTTCCCGGTAATGGCGATCAACGGTATTTCGGGACGCAGCAAAGCATCCATACAGAATGTCTGTTCGGCGTTGCGCGGCTCGATGCCGAAACAGCGGTGCCTGTCCACGCGCTCGATCCTGTCGCAGGCGCTGCTGTAGTAGCCCAAAGCGGTTGACTGTCCGCTGTCGAAGATGTAGTACGCATTCCCCCCGGGCAGACCCTTCAATTTAAAATCCTTAGCCGGAACGCCTTCGTGCGATCCGTACAGCGCGGAGACGAGTTCGGCCGTACAGGGAGCCGTTTCGGCTGTCTTGTACAGTTCTTCCATGTTCTGAACCTTATCGCTTTTATAGTCCTGCGCCGGCAGCCCCACGGATTTGGCTTTCATGCGCAGGTTGATGTCCTTGGTAACCAGGATAACCTGCCGGTCGGGATGCGACGCCTTTACGTGTTCGGTAATGGCTAAGATCCGGTGATCGGGCGTTTCTTCGGGAAACGAGCGTTTCAGTTCCGGCGAAAACGGCTTGCCGGTTTCGATACGCAGCTTTCCCATTTTTTTTCCGAGACTGACGCCTCCGCTGAACATTTCGTCGCCGGCAATCTTATCCAGTTCGCGGACAAACCCGCGGGCATTGTAATTGATCTGGTCGTTCCCTTTTTTCATCCTGTCCAGCTCTTCCAGGACGACGATGGGAAGGGTCAGGTCGTTGTCCTGGAAATTGTAGATACACATATAGTCGTGCAGTATTACGTTGGTATCGAGTACGAAAATTTTGGGGGATGCTGATGTTTTAGCCATGTTGAAAGGATTTATAAACGGGTTTAAAATTCAAATTCAATTCATTTTCCGGGTGATCCGTATTCAGTTCTGCCAGGTATGCGCCGCCTGGTTCACCGTAATGGCGATCAGGCTGACGATGTCCTCAACGGAGCATCCGCGCGACAGGTCGTTGATGGGAGCGGCCATTCCCTGTAATACCGGACCTACGGTTTCGGCGCCTCCCAGCCGCTGTACCAGCTTGTAGCCTATATTTCCCGACTCCAGGGTGGGGAAAACCAGCACGTTGGCGCATCCGGCGATCGCGCTTCCCGGGGCTTTGCTCTTACCGATGGCGGGCACAAGGGCGGCGTCCGCCTGCATTTCGCCATCGATGGCCAAGCCGGGTTCCATTTCCCTGGCTATCTGCGTGGCGCGTACTACCTTGTCCACCATTTCGTGCCTGGCGCTTCCTTTGGTGGAGAAGCTAAGCATGGCTACTCTGGGTTCGAAGCCGCCGATGGCGCGCGCCGTTGCGGCTGTAGTGACGGCGATTTCGGCCAGCTCGCGATCGGTAGGATTGGGATGTACCGCACAGTCGGCAAACAGCATGATGCCGTCATGCCCGTATGCACTGTCCCTGAGGAGCATGAAAATAGCTCCCGATACCACGCTGATACCCGGCAGGGTTTTTACGTACTGAAACGCCGGCCGCAATACGTCGCCTGTGGCATTGGCGGCTCCGGCCACTTCGCCGTCGGCGTCGCCGGCCTTGATCATCAGCGTTCCCAGGTATAACGGGTCTTCGATCAGCCGTTCGGCGTCGGCCTGCGTCAAGCCTTTCGCCCTGCGCAGTTGCAGCATCAGGTCTACGTAAGCGCTCTTCTTCGGGTGATTCTTCGGATCGATAATGGCGGCTTTCCCGATGTTGGTCAATCCCAGCGATCCGGCCTTCGCGGTTACGTCTTCCGGGGCGCCGATGATGGTAAGCTGCGCTATGCCGTTCGCCAGTACCTCATCGGCAGCTTTCAGGGTACGCTCTTCGAATCCTTCCGGCAAGACAATGTGTTTCCTGTGCATTTTGGCGTTTCGAATGATATTCTGTACAAAATCCATGATATTCCTTGTTTTTTAAATACGTAATGAATGAGGCGATAAAAGTACAACCATTTTTGAAAACTGATGATATATTTTTGATATTTTTTGAACCTTTGAAATACACCCGGTGAAATTCGTCCGATGTAATCAATCATCGTTTCTAATGAACTTGTTTTTACGAAAAATATGGTTGTAATAAAATGATATCCTGTTGCTTTCGATGATTTTTTTTACACCAGGGTTCCAATAAAATTCGGTTGATGTAATCAATAATTGTTACCTTTGCCGCCATCATTAAAGAAATAATTTTATGTTATGGCACGTTATCTTGATCCGAAAAATGATTTACCCTTCAAGCGGATCTTCGGCGAACATCCCGATCTGCTGAAGAGTTTTCTCAATGCGCTGATGCCTTTGGAGGAGAATCAGCAGATAGAGACGCTGGAGTATCTTCCTGCCGAACAGGTACCGGAGAATCCCGGGAGTAAAAACTCCATTGTGGACGTCCGCTGCAGGGACAATCGCGGACGCCAGTTCATCGTTGAAATGCAAATGCACTGGAACAACGCTTTCACCAA
>JAISCQ010000125.1 GCA_031265445.1 Bacteroidales bacterium | reverse complement strand
AACAGTTGTCTGCGAGATCGCTTTAATATATGGTGTGAGCCGGCACCAAATTTTCAAAACTATATTTCATTTCTAATGAACTTGTTTTTACGAAAAATATGGTTGTAATAAGATGATATGCTGTTGCTTTCGATGATTTCATTTGCACTCAAGTTCAAATGAAATTCGGTTGATGCAATAAACAATACGTTATTTTTGTGCATGGAAATCTCATATCTGATGTTGGGAAGCAATGTTGGCGACCGGATGGATTACCTGCGCCAAAGTATCGATTTATTGCGACGCCATGCTGTGGGACGGATAACGGGTGTATCGGCAGTGTACGAAAGCGAACCGTGGGGGTTTGACGATCCGCGCTGGTTTCTTAACCGGGCAGTGGCAGTAGAAACGAACCTTGCTCCGTCCGCTCTCCTGGGAAGCATCCAACAGATTGAACATACCCTGGGACGCATACGGACACATAACGGTTACCAGGCCCGAACCATCGATATCGACATCCTTTTCTACGGTAACCATACAGTGAATATTCCGGAGCTTGTGATACCCCATCCGCGTATAACGGAACGGATGTTTGTGCTGCAACCGATGGCGGAATTAGCGCCGGGGATGGAACATCCGGCGCTGCACCGTACCATGGCGTATCTGAGAGATCACTGTACGGACACAATGCAGGTAAAGACTTTTAATTGATCACCTTTTATCGAATCCATATCTGAAGTATCCGGTCGAACAACCCCTTCGTTGACCTTGACAGGTCGGGCGTTGCTCCCACGCCGGTGCGAAGCGCTGACCTGTCAGGCTGCGCAGCTGCTGACAGGGTCAACGAAGACGAAGACGGCGGTAAAATGTACGCAATATATGACCGTCACACCCTGTCAGTAGAGACGCGATGCATCGCGTCTCTACAATGCACCCTGATAACTGTTCGGAAGCGTACACAAGCTGTATCGGAACCGTACACTTTCATGCGGATGCCTGTTTATAAAAATCTGGAATTTAACTGATTGAATATTTGGCACAAGCCTTGATTCAGCAATTGTGAATCAAGAGTAAAAACAACCATATCATCAAAACAGAGCCATAGACAGTTGCCGCAAGGCAAATGGCTTCAAAAATTAAATATCATGATTAAGATCACCGACCTGGAAAAGATTTACCGTACGGAAGAAGTGGAAACGATAGCATTGAACAGGATGTCGCTCGACATTGCCGAGCATGAATTTGCAGCCATCATGGGGCCGTCGGGCTGCGGCAAATCTACGTTGCTGAATATTCTCGGCATGCTGGACAAGCCCAATTCGGGAAGTTTCCTGTTTAACGGCATTGAAGTGGCCAAATTCAGCGAGAATCAGTGCAGCGACCTTCGCAAGCGCAATATTGGCTTCGTGTTCCAAAGCTTTAACCTGATTGACGAACTCACCGTTTTCGAAAATGTGGAGCTGCCTCTGGTGTACAACAAAGTGAAAGCGGCCCACCGCAAGGCGATTGTTGAGGCTGCCCTGGAGAAAGTACAGATGATGCACCGCCGCAATCATTTCCCGTCGCAGCTCTCCGGCGGGCAGCAGCAGCGCGTGGCCGTGGCGCGTGCAGTGGTGAACAGCCCCAGGCTGATCCTCGCCGACGAGCCGACCGGTAACCTCGACAGCCGCAACGGACAGGAAGTGATGGAACTGCTCACCGAACTGAATGAAGCCGGAACGACCATTGTCATGGTAACCCACAGCGAGCACGACGCCCGCTATGCACACCGTATTGTGAGGATGCTGGACGGTAAGACGGTGCTGGAAAATAAAATGTTTTAGAAAAACGGCGCTTGGCAAGGATGGCGCGTTCCATCTAAAAATACCGGGGGCTTCATTTATCAATAAAAAATATAAAAAATAATACCATGAAAGGAAATTTTGTAGAAAAGGCGGGTACTGCTTCTCCCTCTCCATTTGGGAGAGGATCGGGGCGGGGGTTCCAACTGACGCCGATTGTCCGAAACTTTTTAAGCGTAATCCGCCGGTTTAAGATGGCGACGACCTTGAACATACTGGGGCTTTCAGTCGCTTTTGCGGCATTTATGGTGATCATGATTCAACTGGATTATGACCATAGCTTCGATAAGTTTCATACGGACTATGATAAGATTTTCCGTATGGAACTTTCGCAGAACACCTCTACGCAAGCGCTCATTTGCCGTCCTTTAGCCGAGCGTTTTTTTGAGTCGTCGCCTCACATCCTCGCCGGCGCGCTCACTTCTTCATGGCTGCAACCGGCTCCTTTCCATATAGAAAAGGATGGGGTACGAATTTTATACGAAGAAAATTCAATCACCGTATCGCCTTCCTTTTTCGATGTATTTACCTTTGACTTTGTGGAAGGAGTGAAAGGCGATTACCTGTCGCCGTCGAATGTATTCATCCCGCTGAGCCTGTCGCGCAAGCTGTTTGGAAACGAGTCCGCAGTTGGCAAACAGCTTGTCCACGCTTCCTGGGGGAATCAAACGGTCATGGCGGTATACCGCGATTTTCCCGCGAACTCTATTGTCGATAACGACATTTATTTCGCCATGCAGGAAAACGAGAACAGGCAAAGCTGGGGAAATTTTAATTACTATGTGTATTTTCGTGTAGATGATCCGTCGAACGTACCCCAGCTGTTTGAAAACTTCAAGCGGAATTTTGACGCGCAGGCAGCCTTCGGAGCGGATTTTACCTGGGAAGATGCAAATGTCGGCCTGCGTTTTACCGCTTTGCCGGACATTCATTATGTAACGGATGTAGGATATGACAGAACGCCGAAGGCAAGCAGGCAAACGCTGTTGATTTTGTTTGCCATTGCCATCGTCATTGTCATGATCGCAGAGATCAATTTTACCAATTTCAGCACAGCGCTGACGCCCATGCGCATCAGAAACATCAATACGCAGAAAGTACTGGGCGCTCGCCAGGGCGCCATGCGTTTTTCGCTTGTTCTGGAGGCGGTATTGATCAGCCTGCTGTCCTTTCTTGTTGCGACAGGTCTGATGATGCTGTTTCACCGCACGTCGCTGGCGAGGCTGGTAGATGCCGACCTGTCGCTGACGGCCCATCCGCTGATCGTTGGCGGGACGGCTTTTATTGCACTGCTCGCCGGTTTGCTTGCCGGCCTGTATCCTGCCTGGTATATGACCTCGTTTGTTCCGGCCCTGGTATTGAAGGGAAATTTCGGCCTGTCGCCCAAGGGAAAAAGGTTGCGCAATACGTTGATCGGCATTCAGTTTGTATCCTCTTTTGCGCTGATGATTGGCGTTTCCTTCATGTACCTGCAAAATCGCTACATGCAACATTCGCCTTTGGGTTATGACAGGGATGAGTTGATCATTGCCAATATCGGGCGGATACAGCAGAGCCGCGATGCGTTTATCAATAAGCTCAAGGCGTATTCGGGGGTTGAGGATGTGACGCATGGGGAAGTTATTCTGTCGAGTTCCGACCAGTATATGGGCTGGGGACGAGCGTACAAAGAGAAGCACATACTGTTCCAGTGCCTGCCTGTAGACTACACATTCCTGAAAGTCATGGGAATTGAGATTACCGAAGGTCGCGATTTCCGCCGGGAAGATGCACTTACGCGACATGGCGCATACGTGTTTAACGAGACGGCGAAGAAGAAATACGACATGGAAGTCGGCACCACCGTTGATGGACAGGAAGAAATTATAGGTTTTATGCCGGATGTAAAATTTGCTTCCTTCCGCACGGCGGTTGAACCGATGGCGTTTTATGTGCGGGGCTCCGAGAATTGGAGCGACCGGTCGAACTGCGCATACATCAAAGTAAAGGCAGGTACGGATAAGCGCGCGGCAATGTCGTACATACGCGACACGCTTGCCGAATTTGATGCGGAGTATACATTTGACGTCAAATTTTTTGACGAAGTACTGCAGCGACTGTATGAAAAAGAGACTTCGCTGGGTTCGTTAATATCCCTGTTTAGCCTCATTGCCATCTTCATATCCGTAACAGGCGTCTTCGGACTGGTCGTATTCGACAGCGAGTGCCGCCGGAAAGAAGTTGGGATCAGGAAAGTTCTTGGCGCATCCGTTACAGGGATCATTGTCATGTTCAATAAAACATATTTCAGGATATTGCTGGTATGCTTTGTTATCGCGGCTCCGCTCGCATGGTATGCCGTTCATAACTGGCTGGAAAATTTTGCTTATAAAACGCCGATATACTGGTGGGTTTATTTGCTTGCTTTTGTTGCCGTAGGAATTATTACCGCATGTACGGTAACTTTCCAGAATTGGCGCGTTGCTACGGCGAACCCGGTAAAAGCGTTGAAAACGGAGTAACAGGGATGGTGCGTTCCATCGGCCAGCCGGTCAAGTCAACAGAATAAAATCATCAATCAATCAATCACAATAGATATGTTCACAACACATCACATCACCAAATGGGTAAGCAGTCCTGCAGGACGGATATTTTTGCTTCGCGACATCAACCTGAGCATCGCCCGGGGCGAATTCGTTTCCATCATGGGGCCTTCGGGTTCCGGCAAGAGCACGCTGCTGAACGTGCTGGGCATGCTCGATACGTTCGACGAAGGCGAGTACATCTTCATGGAGCAGCCGGTGCAGACGCTCAAGGAACGGCAGCGCTCCGAGCTTCACAAGCACAATATCGGGTTCATTTTCCAGGCATACCACCTGATCGACGAACTCACTGTGGCCGAAAACATCGAGGCGCCGCTGCTTTATCACGGCACGAAGCAGAGCGAACGCCGTGCAGCCGTGGCCGATATGCTCGACCGTTTCAATATCGTAGGCAAGAAAGACCTGTTCCCGGCGCAACTGTCGGGCGGGCAGCAACAGTTAGTGGGCATTGCGCGCGCGCTCATCACCAGGCCCAAGCTGCTGCTGGCCGACGAACCTACGGGAAACCTCAATTCGAAACAGGGCGAGGAAATCATGCAGGTATTCACAACATTGAATAAGGAGGAGGGCGTGACCGTCATACAGGTGACACATTCCGAGAAGAATGCGGCTTACGGGAACCGGATCGTCCATTTGCTGGACGGGATGATTGTTTCGTGATGCATGTCATTAAAAAAACATCCTGATGAACCATACATTATTTCCCGATTCGCAAAATGCAAAACACGCCC
This sequence comes from Bacteroidales bacterium, assembly GCA_031265445.1. Classification (GTDB taxonomy): domain Bacteria; phylum Bacteroidota; class Bacteroidia; order Bacteroidales; family UBA4181; genus JAIRLS01. The sequence continues at coordinate 30,336 of JAISCQ010000125.1, read as the reverse complement.
CGTTCGGGTGGGGTTCTTTTCGCATCGCCATCCGCAACTTGCGCCGTAACGGCTTGTACTCGTGGATCAACATTGCAGGCATGGCCGTTTGCCTGGCAGCAGTACTTCTTATTTTGCTCTGGGTGAATGATGAGATGAGTTTCGATAAGTTTCACAGGAGGAGCAGGGATATTTACCTGTCGGTAACCTCTTTCAATATGGGCGACAGGCAGGAGTACTGGAAAGTATCGTCTCCTCCGATTGCAGGCATGGCCAAAAACGAAATCCCCGAGGTGGAAAATGCCTGCCGTATCCTCGAATACTGGGATACGGAAACCATCAAACACGGCGACAACACATTGAGCGATGTTCGTTGCGCATTGGTAGACCCGTCGTTTTTCGCCATCTTCAGTTTCCATCTCAGGGAAGGTAATATCCATGCCGTGCTGCCCGACAGGAACTCCGTTGTGCTGTCGGAAAGCGCTGCCGGGGTTTTATTCGGTAATGGGGAGGCCGTGGGCAAGACCGTTGTCGACCATTTGCGGCGCGAGTTTCATGTTACGGGGGTCATGGCCGATATGCCCGAAAACTCGTCGAACCGCTACAACGTCATCTTTTCCTTTGCCTTTTACGAAGCCCTGACGCCCCAGCTGAACGAGTGGTGGGGCAACCTGAACTACAAAACGTATTTTCTGCTGCAACCCGGGGCGGACGCCGGCAACGCGGCGCAAAAAATAACCGGTATCCACAGCCGCCACAGCCAGTGGGCGCTTACGTACCTGTTGCATCCGCTCGAAAAGGAAAACCTGTACAACCTCGACGGCACGGCCAGTGCAAAATTGCAGGCCTGCCGCCTGTTTGCCGTCGCTGTTGCCCTGTTGCTGCTGATCGCGTGCATCAACTACGTGAATCTTGTAACGGCGCGTTCGTCGCGGCGGAATAAGGAGATTTTCGTACGGAACGTGCTGGGCGCACGTAAAATGAACCTCTTCGCCCATTTTTTCAACGAGTCGCTTCTGCTCTTCTTTTGCTCGCTGATCGTAGCCACGCTGTTGATTTATCTTCTCTTCCCGCTATATAACCGGATCACGGGCAAGCAGCTTGAATTCCACCTGTTTTCGCTGTCGACGCTGGCAATATTCGGGCTCGCGTTCCTTGCCGTTTCGCTGTTTGCCGGTATTTACCCGGCTCTTGCGCTGTCTTTGCGGCCAAAAACAGTCAGTGAAGCTGTCCATGGCCGTACAGGAGTGCATGCGCTGGTGCGGAAGAGCATGGTGGTGATGCAGTTCGCGGCATCGGTCATCCTGATCATCGGGGCCTTCACCATCAACCGGCAGATGCAGTTTATCAGGCTGAAAAATCCGGGATATGACAAAGAACATGTGTTTTACGTGGGGCTGACCCGGAATATGCAAACAAATATGGAAGATGTCAAAACCCGCGTGTTGCAATCCGCGTCTGTTGCAGGGGCTACCATCGTATCCCAGCCGTTGAACAACATCCGGCAGTTCAATGCCGGCGGCGACTGGGAGGGAAAAGGCGACCGTCAGGTGACGTTTACCATCCTGGCTACGGATCGGGATTTCATCCCCACGATGGGAATCAAGCTTGCCGAAGGCGTTAATTTCTCAGGAACTCCGGCCGACAATAACAGTTTTATCATCAACAGGGAAGCGGCGGCGCAGATGGGCCTGCACGATCCGGTGGGCAAACAGATCCGCAACATGGAAGGCAGCAATGCTACGATCATTGGGGTAACGGAAGATTTTCACTTTACGAATATGCACGAAAAGATCGGCCCTTTACTCATCAAGGTAAATCCCCGGGCGAGTTATTTGTACGTGAAAACAGTCCCGGGCAATGCAATCGATGCGCTGAAGGTTGTGGAGAACGTGTACAGGGGATATGATCCCGACCTGCCTTTTGATTACAGTTTCATGGATGAGGATTTTGACAGGGTTTACAAAAACGATATTCGTACTGGTCGGTTATTCAATATTTTTGCTTTTATCGCCATTCTGGTGTCGTGTCTTGGACTTTTTGGCCTGGTTACCTTCACCGCCGAAACCAAAACTAAGGAAATCGGTATTCGCAAGGTGCTTGGCGCCAGTGTAGCTGCGATCGTTGAGATGCTTTCGAAAGAATTTCTCATCCTGGTGGGCATCGCCATGCTCATCGCTTTCCCGCTGGCCTTTTATTGGCTGGAGGGTATGTTGCAGGATTATGCCTATCGCATCGATATCGACTGGCGGATGTTTGCCCTGGCGGGAATCATCACGGTGACGCTTACCTTGCTGACCGTCGGCTGGAAGGCGGTGAAAGCGGCAACCGCCAACCCTGTAAAAGCGCTCAAGAGCGAATGATGGAAGCATCCTGATGCATCTTACATGCCGTGGTACGAATCTTACACGCCGTGGTATGCATCTTACATGCCGTGGTATGCATCTTACATGCCGTGGTAAGCATCTTACATGCCGTGGTATGCATCTTACATGCCGTGGTATGCATCTTACACGCCGTGGTATGCATCTTACACGCCGTGGTATGCATCTTGCATGCCGTGGTATGCATCTTACATGCCGTGGTACGCATCTTACATGCCGTGGTATGCATCTTACATGCCGTGGTATGCATCTTACACACAGTGATATGTATCTTACATGCTGTGGTACGTATCTTACATCCGCCTGTACCCGCCCACCATACCGCGTAGAGACGCGATGCATCGCGTCTCTGTAACGGCATCGCGTCTCTGTAACGGCATCGCGTCTCTGTAATGGCATCGGCAACTGTCAAACATGAACATGGTAAAAACAAAATGCGTGTATCAATTATTGTATTTTGTTTTTATTTTAATAAGGTAATAAGGTTATTGGATGTGATTTCTACACGGGCTACCGAGGTTGTTTTGTTATTTGAATGAGGTGAAAATAAGGTTTTTGATGTGGCGAAAAAACGGAGTCCGGCGGCTTGAAAAGCCGGATTTTCATAACCGCAGGTCGCGACCTGCGGAAAGGAGATGTCTCGGCCGCTGCCTGAAAGGCAGGACGCGTCTTCCGCAAGCTGCGCTTCGCTTGCATGCGGTTACGAAAATAAAGACCTTCGGGCTATGATGCCTTGAGAAAATTTCGGACAATGTAATCATGAAAAATGTAATGCTTATTTTCTGATAACTCCTATGTATTCTTTTATTTTATCTTCACAATCGCACAAATATTCAGTAATACAAAAAAATTTAACAAAAATCAGTTGTTGACGCCCTCTATTTTTTTATATTGCCGGTCAAAAAAAAATAACAAGCCATATAATAATGAAAGAGGTCACTACCAATGATGTCCGCGACTGGGCAAAAAAATTCCTGGTGATGAGCGAAAAGGAAATAACGCTCGAAGAATTGAAGGAACAGAAAAAATATGCCGTGCTGGTGCAGCGTCCCAACGACAAGGTATTACTGTCGAAGATGCTGGACGAATCGTCACAGATCCGCGACAATAAAAAGCTGGCGCGCCGCATGAAAATACTGATCGAACGATATGGCATACCCGAGTTCTTCCCCAAGTCGGACGCTTTCCTGTTGAAACTGTTCACATCCGTAGGCTACCGTTTTTCGGGCATTGCGGTGCCTGTCTTCAAAAAACGCCTGCGGATGGATACCGAAAAGGTGATCATCCGGGAAGAACGCCCTGCATTGGACAAACACCTCAATTCGCGCCACAAAGAACATATCGGGCAAAATGTAAACCTGCTCGGCGAGGTAGTTCTCGGCAACGCTGAAGCCGATCATCGCTATGGCCATTACCTGGAAGCATTGAAAGATCCGCGAATCAATTATATCTCCATCAAAATATCGGGCATCTATGCCCAGTTGCAACCGCTCAACTATGCACAAAGCAAGGAGGAGCTTTGTCGTCGAATCGCAGCCATCTACCAGCAGTCCATCGACCATCCTTATGTGGATGAACACGGCGCAAGCCATCCGAAATTCGTGAACCTTGATATGGAGGAATACAAGGATACGGAATTGACGCTGGATGTATTTCTTACGGTGATGGCGCTGCCGCAATTCAGGAATTATACGGCAGGTATCGTGGTGCAAGCCTATCTGCCTGATGCATGGCTGTTCCAGACTGCGTTGTTAGACTTTGCCAGAAAGCGCGTGACCGAAGGCGGCGCTCCCATCAAGATGCGTCTGGTGAAAGGCGCCAACCTGTCGATGGAGACCATTGTATCGTCGCTCCGCGGATGGGAAAATCCTGTCCTGTCCACCAAAGTGGAAGTGGATGCCAACTACCTGCACCTGCTCGATCGTGCCCTGTTGCCCGAAAATGCAATGGCCGTGCATATTGGCGTGGCCTCGCACAACTTCTTTACCATCGGTTATGCTTATCTGTTGAGCCGGGAGAACGGCGTTGAGAAATATGTCGATTTCGAAATGCTCGAAGGCATGGCCAACCACTTGCCGCGTGTGATGAAATCGCTTGGCAAACAAGTCATCCTGTACACGCCCGTGGTAAAAGACAGGCATTTTCTGAATGCCGTATCGTATCTGGTGCGCCGCCTGGACGAAAATACCGGTAAGGATAACTTCCTGAGCTATTCATTCAACCTGAAAGTTGATTCCGATCATTGGAAATTCCTGTACGAACAGTTTTTACAGGCTTACACGATGAAAGACCGCATCAGGCAGGAGCCTGCGCGTACGCAGAATCGCAACCTGCCGCTGCAATCGGTAACAGATCTCGATACTTTCCACAATGAACCCGATACAAACTTCGACCTGCGTGTGAACCGCGACTGGGCCGACTCAATACGCCGCCGCTGGAAAAAGAGTACGGCAGATACGCCTTACGTGATCCCGATACAGGTGGGTAACGAAGAAATTCTTGACGGAAAAAAGCGTCCGTATATGGACCGCAACCAGAGTGACGGGATTTGTGTGTGCGAAGCATACCTGTCTGACCTCGAACAGATGAAACGCATTGTGGATATTGCACAGGCCGATGCTCCCGGCTGGCGGAAAACCGGCGTGGACGAGCGTAACAGGATACTGCACCGTGCGGCCGATAACCTTTGTGCGGCGCGTGGCGACCTTATCGGCTGCATGTCTGCCGTCACCGGCAAAACCTTTATGGAAGGCGATGTGGAAGTGTCCGAAGCCGTCGATTTCTGTCGCTTTTATCCGATCACCATGAAGCGGTTTTCCGAATTGAACACGATCCGCTGTACGCCCAAAGGTGTGATCCTGGTTATCCCGCCGTGGAACTTCCCATTAGCGATACCCGTTGGCGGCGTGGCATCGGCATTGGCCGGTGGCAACACCGTGATACTGAAACCGGCAACAGTGGCTTTCCCCATTGCATGGGAATTTGCCAGATGCTTCTGGGCAGCCGGCGTCCCGAAAGAAACATTGCAAGTGGTATGCAGCGATGGTCGCGAACCGGTGAACTATCTTACCGCTCACCCGGCCATCAGGCACATCATCCTCACGGGTGGCACGGAGACTGCTTTAAACCTGCTCAACCACAATCCAAAATGTCCGCTTTCGGCAGAAACAGGAGGCAAAAACGCAATTATCCTCACAGGCAGCGGCGACCGTGATCATGCAATACTGAACATCGTGTCGTCGGCGTTCAGCAACTCCGGGCAGAAATGTTCGGCCTGTTCACTGCTGTTAGTCGAAAAGGAAGTATACAACGATCCCGAATTTGCGGCTAAGTTAAAGGATGCCGTCATTAGCATGCAGACAGGAAGCGCGTGGGAACCCAACAATATCATCGGCCCGATGGTGGATAACCGCAACGATAAGTTGCTGCACGCCATCGAACATCTGGAGCCGGGCGAATCGTGGTTAGTAGCGCCTGAGTTTGTAGACAGCAGGAAATATATCCTGAAACCCTGCGTGAAATGGGGTGTACGTCCGGGGAGCTACACCTTCCGTACCGAGCTGTTCGGTCCGCTGTTGGCCGTGGTGAGTATCGATCATCTGCAACAGGGCATTGAATATGTCAATTCCACCGAGTATGGACTCACCTCCGGGCTGCAAAGCCTCGACGAGGCCGAACAGGAATTGTGGCGCAACAGCATCAAGGCAGGGAATCTCTATATCAACCGCGGCATCACAGGCGCGATTGTCAACCGCCAACCTTTCGGCGGGATGAAACTTTCGGCATTTGGCGGCGGTATCAAGGCGGGCGGGCCCAATTATGTATCGTGTTTCGTAGACATTGACGAAGCCGAACTGTCCGGAGCCGGCGAAACAGACACAGCGCTCGCCGACTTTGTCGCATTGCTCGACGACAGCGAAAAAATACGGTTCAAATCGGCCATCCGCAGCTATCGGCAAAACCGGCTGACAGAGTTTTCGCAGGAAAGGGACGTGAACCATATCGTCGGCGAGGAAAACAGGTTTCGCTACCTGCCGCTGGAAAGCTGTGCACTGCGCGTGCAGGTACCGGACAGGCTGTGCGACATACTGATGATTGTTGTGGTGTCGTGTATCGTCCGCACGCCCATCATAGTAAGCATTGCGGAGAATGATCCGAAAAGCAGGGCTTTGCAGCAACTTGTCGGGAAAATACTCGGGTTCTCGGTTACAGTGCAGGATGAGGTCTCGTTCATCAACGATATGGATCAATACGAGCGTATCAGGGCATGCAGCCCGGAGATATCCGACGCCATCTGCTTACAGGCGGCAAAATTGGGTAAATACATCGCCACAGCGCCACCATTAGCCGAAGGACGGATAGAAATACTCCATTACATGAAGGAACAGAGCATTACATTTGAATATCACCGTTACGGAAGCATTACGGAACAGAAGGACATATCCGCAGTTTAGGTTTGTAGCTGCCGGCAGCCTGTCGAGCTGCGAGGTTTCACTCAAAATCTCGTGAGGTTGACCGGCTCGAAACCAAATTCACACTAATGCGTCTTCTCCATAAAGTTTCTGAGGATATCTTCTCCTACCCTGCCGCTTTTCTCGGGATGGAACTGTAAAGCATAAAAGTTATCATGCTGCAGGGCGGCGCTGAAAGGTTCCGGATGCGATGCTGCGGCAATGGTGTACGTTCCCACGGCAGCATAATAACTGTGTACGAAATATACGTATGGATTGTCGGGTAAACCGTCAAACAGTGGCGAATGCATGTCTTTCAGGCTGTTCCACCCCATGTGCGGTACTTTGATCCCCGGCGAAGACCGGAACCGCATCACATCTTCGTCAAAAATGCCCAAACATGGCGTGTTTCCTTCTTCCGAACGACGACACATCAGTTGCATCCCAATGCAAATGCCCAATACCGGCTGTTGCAGGTTGCGTATTACATGGTCCAGACCGTGTTGTTGCAGATACTGCATGGTGGTGAACGCCTCTCCCACTCCGGGAAAGATTACTTTATCCGCCTGACGGATTTTTTCATGATGGGCGGTGATTTCGGCTCTAATGCCTAATCGCCTCAATGCGTAATCGACGGAAAAGATATTACCGGCGTTATATTTGATAATAACTACTTTCATTTAGTGAAGAATGAAGCGTGAAAAACGAAAAGTAAAGAACAACAGGGAATGAAGAAAAGGAGAACGTATTTTGATTTCTCACGCATCATCCTTCACGCTTCACGATCTTCCCGTCGTTCATTTCGTATTTGATGTCCGACATCTCGGCCAGGTGAGTATCGTGGGTTACGATAACGAATGTTTGCCCGAAGGTATCGCGCAGAGAAAAAAACAGGGCGTGCAGCTCCTGTTTGTTATGCGAATCGAGGTTCCCCGAAGGCTCGTCGGCAAAGATCACCATCGGATCGTTGATGAGCGCCCGCGCTACCGATACCCGCTGCTGCTCGCCGCCCGACAGTTCATCCGGTTTATGGGTCATACGGTCGGCAAGCCCGAGGAATGTTAACAGTTCCCTGGCTTTCTGTTCGGCTTTGGCCTTCGAAGCATGGTTGATGTATGCAGGGATACACACGTTTTCGAGTGCGGTAAACTCGGGCAACAGATGATGGAATTGGAACACGAAGCCAATGTTGCGGTTGCGGAATTGCGATATTTCCTTTTCGCCCAGACTGCTCACTTCCTTTTGATCGACGTACACTTTTCCCGAACCGGGACGGCTCAGCGTTCCGAGTATCTGCAACAGGGTTGTTTTACCCGCGCCGCTCGCTCCCACAATAGATACAACCTTTCCTTTGGGTATCTGTATATCAATCCCTTTAAGAACCTGTAGATTACCAAACGCTTTGGTGATATTTTCGCCACGGATCATGCATCAACAGGTTTAGTGGGATTGGCCTGTTCTGCACCAATGTGCCGATTGTCCGTCGCCTCTGCGCTTTCGGCGACGACTTCCGGTGATGCATCCTGTAGTTCCTGTCGGTATTCGTTCCCGCTGTTCCCAATATCATACGGATTATTGTAATAATAATCCGTGTTGTACGGATCCTGATACTCTTCGAAAGTCTTTGCGGTTTCGTTAGCAGTTTCCTGCATCGGCTCCGCAACTCCCTTCGTCAGGGTATGGGTCAGATCACTGCCGATACCCGTCATATCATCCCTGATCGACTTGATATCGTCCATGATACCCGACGAATTCTCGTTAAACTCGCGCTTGATGTCGTCCGTGGCTTTTTTGAATTCACGAACACCTTTACCCATCATCCGCGCAAATTCCGGAATTTTATCGGCGCCAAAAAATATCAATATGGCCAGCAAAATAATAAATATTTCGCCACCACTAATAAAAAGTACCATCGATAACATCATCATGTTTTATTTGGAGGCGAAGATACGACAATAATTTATATTTCAGGAAAACCTTTTGAACGAAGATTCAATTCCGATGGGATCGTACATACCGTGATTATAAAATTAATCACTGCTGTCCGGTAAAATTTTATGTGGGAGCAATTCAAATTGTCGCATTGAGGATAAAATTGATTTCGCCCTGTAAGGCCTGAAAGGGCGGAATCAAATGCAACAAATCGGATTACGCTCTTTCAGAGCTATCAACAAATCTTCGCAGGAGATTCATCATACGAGGTTTTGGTTTGAGGGATATTATTCATAAGTTACTGACTACTATTGTTAAGTGAATTAAGTACTTCCCGTGTAACATCTTTTCCGCCTGACAGGTTCGTATAAAGTGAGCCGATTGTATAAATCGGTCCCCACGGAATACCCCACCAACCCAGCAACAAAGTCAGCAAGGTATAGCCAATGCTATGCTTTATCGTCGATTCACCTGCTCTGACAAAATAGATATCGGAAGACCGTCTGAAAGTCATTACAACAATTGAAACACAATATTGAAACATTACAAACTTGCCGCCACGCGACAACTCGTTGTTCAATTCGGCTACTGTTAGCCCTTCTATATTTTTTATCTGTGCCATTTTTTTTATTTTGTTGATTTTTAAAAATTATATGCGATAACCTTCCACATTGTTTCGCCTCTAAACCCTTCCCGAATCGTGAGGCGTTTGGCAAATTCCATTTTTTGATTTCGTTCTTGTTCTATTTTTTCTAATCTCGGCATAGATAAATTTTTGCGCCTTACAAATATTTATAAAACTTATTACGGGCAACAAATTTTCGAAAGATTTCGACATGATCAAGATGTTTTTGAATCAAAAAATCGACGGTAAATATAAATCCTTTTCGAACAAAAACAAAAAAGTAATTGTTTTATTTGTTGCGGGTTTTTTTTGACGGTTAGCATAAGTTTACGTCCGCGCCTTCAAATCTGCGGATCGCAATGACATTCCCGTGGATGAACGCTTCAAATTTGAAAGGCGCGGATGCGGATCCGGAAGTCACGAATGCGGATTTGCTGATTGATAACGAGTATCTGCAAGTTGCGGATACGCATATGGACGTCAAAATAGCGAACTTGCGAGTCGCAAACACGTGTCTGCGAGACAAAAACACGCGTCTGCGAGACTTATTTTGATTTTTTTCCGTACTGCTTGTATTTTTCAATTTGCGGAAGTTAGATTAATTTCATTATCTTTGCAACGGCTTTAGGGGTATTCCGAAAAGAGTTGAGATAGTCCCTTTGAACCTGATACGGCTCACACCGACGTAGGGAATAAGTCAGCGTTTCTTCCGCATATTTTATTTGCATTTTCCAGGAAACCTCTATTGCCATAAATTTTATTTTTCAATAAAATAATTATGGATGTGTGGGAACAAATAATTTGGAAGAACATTCTTCAAATTAGAAACACTTCACCCCTTGTACATAACATTACCAATTATGTGGTAATGAACAATACCGCCAATGCTGTTTTAGCAGTTGGGGCTTCGCCTGTCATGGCACATGCGCATCCCGAAATTGACGATATGGTACAGATATGCCAATCGGTGGTTATCAATATCGGAACGCTGGACGAATATTGGGTTGCTTCGATGATTCGGGCGGCAGAAAGAGCCAGTCAACTGCAAAAGCCGTGGATACTCGACCCTGTCGGAGCAGGCGCTACACCTTACAGGAACAGTGTTTTGGAACAGCTCTTAGCGTTCAAGCCAACGGTTATACGCGGCAATGCTTCGGAAATACTGGCGTTGGCCAAACACAATCTTACAACAACCAAAGGCGTTGACAGCACGGCTCAAAGCAATGAAGCCGTTTCCGCAGCACAATGCCTGAATCGGGAATTTGGCTCTATTGTTTGCGTTTCGGGCGAAACCGACATCATTGTTACCGGGTGGCAAATTTATTATGTCCGCAACGGCAGTACGATGATGACAAGGGTTACGGGCCTGGGCTGTTCCGCGACTGCTGTCATCGGGGCATTTATCGCAGGCATCGAAAACAAAGCCGAGGCGGTACTTGCTGCAACAGCCCTGTTCGGCATTTCGGGAGAGATTGCCGCCAGACAGGCCGCAGGAACGGGAAGCCTGCAAGTCCTGCTTTTGGATAAACTCTACAATATCACATTGGAAGAAATAAAACAACTCATACGTGTGGAGGCAGTCAATGCAGCATAAATTTCCTTTTCGTCTATACCTCGTCATTTCGGAAGACAGTTGTCCGAAATGTAATTTTATGGATGTTGCCGAACAAGCCATATCGGGCGGCGTGGATATTGTTCAGTTAAGGGAAAAGACGGCTGTTACCGCTCAATTCCTTGACAAAGCATTACGATTGCAGGACAGGTTAAGCCGGTACCGGGTTCCGCTGATTATCAACGACAATTTGGAAGTCGCCATGCAATCGTCCGCTTTCGGCATACACGTGGGTAATAGCGATATTTCCCCGACGCACGTTCGTTCAGCGTGGAAAGATTGCCGTTCGCTGGGGTATTCGATAGAATATTTGGAGCAATTGGAAAATGAGGACACGCAAGCGTCGGATTGTTTGGGAATCAGCCCTGTGTTCCAAACGCCAACGAAGAGCGATACGGTAACGGAATGGGGCATACAGGGTATCGAAGAAATCCGCAGTCGAACCGACAAGCCGTTGATTGCCATAGGAAACATGAATGTTCAAAACGCCTGTGAGGCGATAAAGGCGGGAGCGGACTGTATCGCAGTCGTTTCGGCTATTTGTGGCGCGGATAATCCCGCAAAAGCGGCATACGAAATCAGAAATCAAATCGAGAAAGCATGATAAAGAAAAAATACAGTTATCCTTCCGTCCTTACCATTGCAGGATTCGACGGAAGCGGCGGCGCAGGCATTCAGGCAGACATTAAAACAGTCTCGGCGCTGGGATGTTACGCCACGTCCGTATTGACCGCCCTGCCCGTTCAGAATACAACGGGCGTAAAATCTATCCATTCGATTCCCTGCGAAGTCGTAGAAGAACAAATACACGCCGTTTTGGATGATATTTTCCCGAACGCGATTAAAATCGGCATGGTACACAGTTGCGAACTGGTAAGTACCATTGTCCGCGTACTCGGCAAATATCCCAAAACAAGTTTGGTGTTCGACCCCGTGATGGTTGCTACCAGTGGCCACAAACTGATTGAAGACAAAACAATCCATTCAATGATCGAACAATTGTTCCCGCTGGCGGACATCATCACGCCAAATTTGGACGAAGCCGCAATATTAGCTGAAATGTCCATCGAAACGGTGGATGATATGTATGTTGCCGGCGAAAAAATCAGAGCGTCAGGCTGTAATTCCCTGTTGTTGAAAGGGGGGCATCTGAATTTGAAGCAGCTCACTTCTTTGTATTTTCCTTCGGACGGGCAGGTACGCGAATATCATTCCGAAAAATACGATACCGGTAATACGCACGGTTCGGGCTGTACGCTGTCGTCTGCCATTGCAGGCTATACCGCACAGGGGAAAACCTTTTCCGATGCAGTGGCTTTGGCGCAGGATTATGTACAGCAAGCCATTTTTCACGGGAAAGACGTACAAACAGGCAAAGGGAACGGCCCTTTGAACCATTTTTTTAATCCGCAAAAACTTATCAAAAATGAACTGGTCAACTAAAACATGGAAGGAAACGCTTCCGATTTATCAGTCTATCATCGACATGCCGTATATCAAAGAGTTAATGGACGGGACATTGCCGATGGAAAAATTTCAATTTTATCTCGCGCAGGATTCCATTTACCTGGAATCGTTCGGAAGAACCTTCGCGCTTATTGCCGCACGCGCCGGCTCCATTCAGGATTCACTGGCGTATATACGCTTTGCGGAAATGGTTATTGTGGTGGAGCGCGAAATGCACGAATCGTATTTCAGAAGTTTTAATCTGACCGATACGGGTTGCGCCGAACCTGCCTGCCATCACTACAATCATTTCCTGAAGAGCACGGCTGCGCTGGATGCCGTGGAAGTGGGTATGGCCGCCACATTGCCCTGCTTTTGGATTTACAGGGAGGTTGGCGATTACATCTATAAAAATCATTCGGCAAACAATCCGTATCAACAATGGATTGACACTTACGCAAGCGAAGAATTTGGCGTATTCGTTAGCCAGGCCATTGATATCTGCGACGCTGTTGCTTCCCAATGTACCGGAAAACAACAGCGGGCGATGACGGATGCTTTTATCACAGCCAGCCGGTTGGAGTTCCAATTTTGGGACAGTGCATATTACCTGGAAAAATGGTAGGACGAAACTCGCGTTTCATTCAATAGCGGCTTATCGCTAACAAGTTCTGCATATTGTCGAATATGTTTATTTTCGCATCATTCAGTTGCGATAAGTCGTTGTGTCCGCCTGAAAATAAAATGCAGTCAAAGCCAAGGGCGCGGGCAATTTCCGCATCGTGAAAACTATCCCCAATCATTAAGGTTTTTTCGGGTTCAATCTGATAATAACGAACCATTTCTTTTCCTCGATTTTCCTTTTTTTCGCCTGTAACTTCACAGCCGCATATGGCCTTGAATTTGGAGGAAATACCATGTTTTTCCACTTCTTTGCGTAAGGAATCTTCCTTTGTTGCGGATAGAATGAACTGCATGATATTATTCTTTTGGATTGAGTTTAACGCATCTTCCGCAAATGGATGTAATCTTTCATATTGTTTGTAAGTAGAATAAATATCATGATATTCGCGTGCAATCGAGTTTATATCATCGGGGAAATTGATTTTTCTGTAAAAATCGGCAATCGGGAAGCAAAATAGATTTCTGTACTCATGTAAAGTCAAAGCTCCGAGATTTCGATTCTTCATCATTTGATTCACGGTCAACAAATCGGGAGTAACATCGTCCAGCAATGTTCCGTTCCAATCCCAAATGATATATCTGTAATCTAAAATCTTCATCCTGTATCCTATTCTGAAACAGATGCAAAGTTACTGATTCTGTTCAGCCGGGTTAACACGAACATGCGTTTCATTTCAAAGGATTTTGAGGTTACAGGATCAGCGCCAGCGGGAGCGACAGTTTAACTCCGAAGCTGCGGTATTTGAAATTCTCGAACCCTGCGAAAACGCCTGCCTGCCATACAATACCAATGGTATAGCCAAGTTCCGTGTAATTCTTGATCCCGGGCGTATACAGGAAATTGAACTGTAGACCTTCCTGCCACAGGCGGTTGCTGAAGAAAGGAAGATATTTGAGCAGGAGAAACGGTGCGTAGTAATACGCATGCGCTTCGAGATATTTGTCGGATGTGCTGTATCGGTAATATTCGAGCAGGTTGAACGACTGGTTGCTGATGGAACCGATGGTAACAGGGATCTCCGTCGTGACGAAATGTTTGAAATCAGGGAAGAATACGCTTTTGTCGTTGAGAAACATACCTCCGCGCACCAGATAATTGAAGCGCTGCATCAGGCCGGTCTCGATGCTTTGCCGCAGGCCGACGGCCAAATGGTCGAAATTACTGTCGCCGCCCCATAGCCCGTTCACGCCTTTCTGCCATGTGACAAAGAAGGTCGGGAAATTGGACTTGACCATCCGTTTGCGGTTGTTGCGATCTACCCGGTAGTAGAATCGCGGCGTGTAGTTGAGATTCAGCATGAAGGCAGCGCTGGTATGATTGACGGGCGGGGTGGCCAGCTCGACATTCGCAGGGACGTTGGACGTGTATTCGCGCGAATCACGGTAAAAGAACGAGTAATCGCCGGTGTTGTCGAGCATTACCCGGTGTGCGTATTTCAGTTTGGCGAATAGCTGCAACCCGTTGACGATGTCGATCGTATTGTTGGCTTCTACAAAGTTGTCCCCGTACAGTTTCAGGTAATTGCGCCTGAAAAACAGCGACGAAACGGTATTTTCCAACGGGTAGATACCTTGGGAGTCATTATGATCGGCGGCGACCTGCCCGAACCTGATCCTGGCAATACCGCGCCGCATGGGAGCGTAGGACAGCGAAGCGTTCACATCCCACATCACCGCCTTGCGGTTGACAGCCCAGATCACTTCGGGTTCCAGCGTCAGGCGGTTTTCACGCTCTTTCTTTTTAAAGTCCTTATACCAGGTTAGTTTTTGCCCTGCAAAAAATCCGTCAACCGTGTTAAATCCGAGTTTCGAAAGTTTTAATCCTCGATATTCGAGTGTTCCGCCTTTCTTGCCGGGTTTTATATCGGCTCCCCACAGTACTTTAGCGGTTGTGCGCAGGAAAGGACTTTTCACGGTCATCCGGCGCCTGTTCTTAGTGGTATCCTTTTGCTGCGGTGCGGCCAGCCTGGTCTCCTTCTCCCGGTAACTTTGCAATTCGTCGGGATTCAGCGGCACCGGGCGCATTTTTTCCCAGTAAGCCGTATCGCGTTCTCCGGCGGCGCTGTCCACCGTCACTTTGTAGTCTTCGTAAAGCGTTTCGGTGAGGTTCAGCGATTGGTTGTCTTTTTTTTCTGCATTGGCTTCTTTCTGCATCAGCCTTGCCAGTTTGTATGACTCGCGGTTCGAAAGGTCTTCTTTTTCAAGCAACTTTTCGATCCTGGCGCTTGTCTTGCTTTTCTGCTCTGCTTTTTCCGTTAAGGCAAGCGGCGGAGCCTGGTATTGCTGCATGGCTTTGCGTTGCTGTTCGGCCAGCAACAGGGCGTCGGGCTTGCGGATGGATATGTTTTCGGTCACCTGCCTGTATTTCACGGACGATACATAATGGAATGTTCCCTTGTTGCCCAATATGGAAGCATCGAAATCAATACGGTGGCTGACAGGCATCCAGACATTTTCGTTCACCTCGCCAAAGTTGACCTGCATGCGGAAGTTGATCCCCATCACAAACTGTCCGGACACGTCCACGCTGTGCACGTTCCAGTAATTGTCGGCAATGTAAATATATCCCGAAAGCAACTGTTTACTTTTGTGTATGGGCGTGATCCTGATTTTGTTGATGACGCGGTCGTCTTCTTCGATAAATCCTTCGTAACGGAAGCGGTAATGAGCAAATGCACTCGACGAAAGCGGCGATATGACGGGCAGGAGCGCCTTGGGGTCGTATACGCTGGTGGTAACCAGCTCCATGGCGCTTCCATTCTCGCTGTCGGGAAGACTGCCGGTTTTCTTCAATACTTTTTGCTTGTATTTATTAGGCGCCGTAAATTGAATCTCATTGAACGATTCTTCCACGTAAGTGTTGCCCTCCCTGTATTCTTCGAGTTCGTCCCTGGCCAGGCGTTTCACGAGTTTCGAAATTTTGATGATCTGCAATGAGCCTTTCATGTATACGTCGGAGTTAAACTCCGACACCTGGTTCATGTAATAGGGCGCCATGGCGATGGCCCGCCGCATGATGCCGTATGCCGGGTCTTCCTTTCTGTCGGTGATCACCACTTCCCTGATTGCGTAGGATTTTTCGCGCAAGGTGATATTTTGGGTAATCGTTTCCGAAGAACCTACAGTGATTGTTTGCGTTTCGGTTTCGTATCCGATGCATTGGAAAACACAGGTGTAGGCGCCGCCGGTAACTTTCAGGTCGTAATATCCGTCTTCGTTGGCGGCAGTCCCCAGCTTCAATTCCTTGACAAATAATGACGCATTGCTCACCGGGCGGCCGCCGGCGTCGGTGATCCGACCTTTAATGACCTGCGCATGAAGCGCCGTACCGGCTGTCAGCCAGCATATGCATATGAACGCTATACTTAAAACAGGGCAATGCTTCCTCATGAATGATCATTAGAATTTCACCTTATAAGTTGCTCCTAATGACAAAACGCGGGGATCGTCGCCAACGAGGTATTCGTCGCAACGCAGAAAAAAATCGAGGTAGGTGGTGCGGTTCAGGCGCCAGCTCGTCCCGCCCTGCAATCGCAGGCGCGTTAATTCACTGCCTCTTACCGGATCGTTCAAATCGGTTGAAAAATCGCAGGAAAGGTAGGGCTTCCACGGAGAACCCCAAATCAGGTAAGCGGCTTCCAGCTTGTTTTTCATCCTGTATTTGGGATTGATCCTGTATTCGCCCCGGTTTTCATTGCGGGATGTACCCTGCAACCGTCCGCGCCACGACAGGATCAACGGGCCCAGCGTCTCTTTATACGAAAGGTTGAAGTAGTAGCGATGCCGGGATTCAAAGATATGGTCATTATTATAAAGGTACAAAAGGGCATAATAAACCCCTATTTTCACTTTCCGGTTAAAAAACGCATAATCAATCCCCAGCGAGGTAACGCTGCGGTCGAAACCGATGCTGTTGTCCCGCAGGCGCAGTTCTTCTTCTCCCGTCAGGCTGAAAAAACGGCCTAACCCTTTTTCGGCTTCTACCGACAGGGAAACGCCCAAATTGGTTTCGCGCGGCGTTTGGGCAAAGGACGACAGCGAAAACAGCAGCAGGAGGGGGAGGCTTTTATGGAAACCGCGTAACATGATCAATGGTGTTTATTTCGTCGGAAACAGCATTGTAATAGACCTTCAGGAAAGCGACGTCGCGCAGGAAATCAATATGCCCTATTTCTATTTTCGTAATATCCAAACCGGTTCTGTCCTTCAGGTCGGCAAGCAAATCGTCGTACCTGTCCGGTTTAATCAGATCGATTTTCTCGTAAAGGATAATCTTGTTTGACGTATGCTTGAGAAACCGGTTGCTTTCCAATATCCAGATGATGAAAACAAAAAGCAGGTTCGCCGTAACCACCGAGATGTACGGCACTTCCATCGACAGGCCGTTGACAACGGAAATGCCGATAATGACAAACAGATACGTCATTTCCCGGATTTGTACCGTTTCCGTCCGGTAACGAATCATTCCGAAGATGGCAAAAAGTCCCAGCGCGAAACCGATTTGCATCGGAATACTCTGTAAAAGGAACAGGAGGAGAAAGACCGTGACGCTGAACAGGATGAAGGTGAAATAATAATCTTTCCTCCGGCTTTTCCGGTAATAGAAAAACTGGATAATGACCCAGCAAATAAGAAGGTTAAATGCAAATCGCATGATAAGCATCCAGAAATTAGTGGGGTCAAATACATCCACGCCCATGAAAGTCAGGCCTTTTTTAGCCAGTTCGGCGACATGTTCGGATGCAATTTGAGGATCGTAATCGGTTTGAATCATGATATGTGATATGTGATATGTTATTGTATTAATTTATTAATGGCCGCCCATTTGCGTTTGAAACGGTTGTACTTGACACGGGAATCCGTCAAGACGGTTCCCATGCAATATTTACTGAAAGAGATTTTTTTGATGCGGAAACGGTTCAGGATGTCCCTGAAATCGGAATGTTGCCAGCCGTCCTGCTTTAATTCGATAATCATCAGCTTGTCTACCGACTGCGTATTTTCCGTCCGGTAATTCAGGAAGGAAAGATGCGTGTCGATCGTGATCCGTTCGGTTGCATGATGGTTGACAAAGGTCATCCGCTCGAAATTATTTGCCAGCGAAGGTTCCAGGATTTGGGTATCGAACCGGGCGTTGTCTTCCAGAAACTGCTTTTCGTCCTTCAAGTCCCGAATGGAAGTAAGGTGGGACAGGCCGACAGGAACGCGCTTCTTGCGGGTTCTCCCCTTGTTGTTTTTATTTTTCACTTCCAGAAAGGAAAGATTGGAATCGACATAAGAGCGGATCCGTATTTTCTGCCGGTTCAACTTTCCGTTCTGATGCATCAGGAACATTTTCAAATCGGGAGTATCCAGATATTGCGTGCAGTATGGAGCCACGCGAACGCCGTCGTTTACCTGTACCCGGAAAGAAGGAAGCATCTCTTCCAGAAGTTGGGGAAGCAGGGCTACCGGTGCGGCAAACTTGGAATCTATCCTGTCCATCAGGCGAATATTTTCCATTTCGCCCAGCGTGATCGTTTGCATCTTTTCCAGTATTTCATTTATACGAGTATTCATACACTTTGGTAGAGTATAATTTCCCGTCGGGATTGTAATTGTACTGGATTTTTTTCCTGCCGGCATCGTTGTATTCATATTTGCGTATCCGGAACAGTTTGTTTTTGTCGTTGTAAACATTTTCGCGAATGCATCTTCCGGTAGCATAGTCGTACTCGAAAGTAACTCTTTCGCGCTGTCCGTAAACGGCGTATTCAATTTCTTCCAGCTTATAACCGTTTTCGTCCCAAACGGTTAAGTGATCCATCCATTGGCGCTGGCCTTTGGCGTCGGCATTCATTTCCTTAACGACCAGGTTCTTTCTTAGCGCCCGTTTTTCTTCCGGAGTCAGGAAGGGCGTTTGCGCCTGCGAAGCGGGAGGAACTTCCGGCTTTTGATCCTGAGCGGCGCAGTCGATACAGCAGGCTCCGGCAAACAGTATGAGACCGATAATGTATTTTTTCATGATTACGACCTGGCTTTAACTTCAAATTCCGGCAATACATATATTTTTCCGGATTCTGTCACGTTAATGACTTGTTTGATCGGGGTTAGCTTTCGCGTTTCCGGATCTTCGCTGGTCACCCAGACTTCATATCTCCCCGGAAGAATCTTTTGAAAGATAAAAACCCCCTGATCTCCCACCCGGATGCGTTCAAAAAACATTTCTTCTCCGTAGTGGTTGATGTAAACATCCGCATCAATCGCCGGGCCTTCATCGACTTTCCTGCTACCATCGTAGAACAGGGCATAGACGGAGCCTTTGATCATCGACGTTCCGTAGGCTTTTCCCGTATGAATGAAAATCGTATCGGCTTTATTGGCGCCGCCGCCGACGCTCACCTCCCTGGAGACGGCCTCCTTGCGCCCGTCGGGATATTCCGAATAGGAATAAACAATGTAACGGCCCTTTCGCAAGTAATCGAAGCGATACAGTCCGTTGTTATCGACTTCAACATCATCGCCGAAATAATCGGTTGCATTATCTCCAAAAATCAAATAGACGTCTTTCTTCGATGCCGGAAAAGTCTCCGTCCGGAAAGAAAAGTTATCATCGGAATGTTCAATCTGATAAACATAGCCTTCCAAAGAAGACGAACCGCCCAAACCTTCATCTTTATTGCAGGCGTAAAATAGAAACAACCCCAAAAACAGGGGAAAACAATACTTCATAAATAATATATAATATAAATAAATAAATAAAACTGAAATCGCTTATGGGTGCAAAGATAAATATTATTTATTGCATCAACCGAATTTCATATGAACACTCGCCCAAAAACAGTTCCAACCCTGTCAGCAGCTTTGCAGCCTGACAGGGTTGGAACACACGATAGAGCATAAAAAGGAGGCTGTCCGGCTTTTGAGACAGTCTCCCAACTTTCGGAATACGTTAACGTTTGATGATTTTACCGACGCCGCAAGTCGTTTTATTGTGTATTTTGACGATATACATCCCTTCCGGCAGGTTCGATACATTAATTCCCTTATCGACACCGGATATGGATTGAGAGACCAATTTCCCGGCGCTATCGAATATTTCAACGATGAGTGATTCTTCGGACGGGTCGGTCCATTTGAAATAAAACAGGCCGTTGATCACCGGATTTGGGAAAAGCTGTAACGCTGTTACCGAAACCGGTTCCGGAACGGAAAGAGTACCGTCGTTTTTCGTCAGCCGGTAGCGTATTACATCGTTTCGGCCGCTATGAGGAAGGGTGTAGCTCAATTCATAAGCGGCCGTTTCGGCGTCGTACCATGCCTGCCACCAGTCGTTGCCGTGCACCGCCTGATCGACATCGACCCATTGGCTGTTTTGCCATTGCTGCAGTTGCCATCCGGAATAGCCGGGAAGATTTTTGACGGTTACCGGTACGTAACCGATTCCTCCACTAAGAGTGAACTCGCAAACCGTACCGGCGCCCTCGCCGGTGGCGACAATTTCGAAGGGCATGTTCCGTTCTACGGTGCCTACCGAGGCGGTCGCTTTCATTTTGGTTTGGGTAGCGTATAAATGGCTCAGTCTCCATGAGGTGTAATCGCTCGATGGCGCCAAACTCAACACTTTGCTTGGCCCGTAATAGTCGTTTTTGTGAGCCGGCAGGTTAATAAAGGCGACAGATCCTTCCACGACGCTGCCGGCTGCGATCGTATTACCTGCCGCAACTGGAGGACAGAGCTCGATCAGCGCGCCGGGATATAATGTATTGGTAGTACGAATATTGAACGCCGGTTTATGATACTCCGCGCCGTTTATCGTTGCTTTAAAATCCAAAACGGACAGTACTTTGTTGGCGCCGGCTCCATCGGTTCCGGGACGGGGCTGTCCGCCCAGAAAGGCAAACCACAGGCCGTCGCCTTCCACTTCGATCCGCTGCATGTTTCCACTCAGCCAATAAGCGTTTGTGGCCGTCTTGGGGACATTAAACTCGCCGTTAAAAGTTTGTCCTCCGATATTAAAATCAACGGTGCCGGCGTCGTTGCCTACCGCCATTTTGTTGTAAATCCCAACATTATATTGATCAGCGCCGAACTGATAAAAGGCAAGGCGGGAAAAAGACACATTCTTGAGGAACGTATACTTGAAGGAATGAATGACTTTGGACGCATCGTCCGTGCGCGGCATCTCGGCTTTGTATTCCATTTCGATCGCCCCGTCGGCGGTGATGCCGGTATAAATCACCTCGGTTACGACCGGCCCCTGCTTTTTAAAGCGGGTACGCATGCGTGCGAAAGGTATTTTGGGCAGATGACCGGCGGCGTGGTACACTAAGAAATCGGCTGCTCCCACATTGAGCGTCCAGTTATACGGTTCGCTGTTGACGCGTGAAGTGACGAGTGCGGGACAAATATCGCCCAGGAAGGATTGTGTCCATGCCTGATTGGCATCATAACAGAAGTTTTCGCCGAAAGAGCCTAATGCAGCCGTTTCCCACTGCTGATGCCCTCCCCATCCGACCAGACAAAGCTGTGCATGGCTGACGGCAAAGACATTGCCGTAGCGAGCAAAGGGACAGGTATAACCATACGTGACGCTTTGCCGGGCAGGCACTTCAATCAAGGTGTATCCGTGATACCATACGCCCTCCCAGTTGCGGGCAGGGTCGTCCCACGGACGGTTTGTCCCGCCGCTTACACTGTAAAAATGCCAGTTTTTTGTTAATTGCACCGGTACGCCGATCGGTTCCCCGGTTTCCGCATCGCTTAAGAAAGGGGATAATCCGGTAACCGGAAAGGGTTCTTCCTTGACGAACTGCACGGGCACCCGAACGGTTATGTCGCTGTGATTGGTTAAAGTGAAGGTAAGCCGGTCGTATGTATTTTGTGTTGCCGGATCGTTACTTTGCGTCACCATCCCATTCAGGGAAATGCTTTTATAGCCCGTTGCCGTGACATTGCCTGTCGGCTGTCGCCGTCCCTTGTCGGGGGAGACCTGCACGGCGGACACGGTAACTTTTTCGCGGGCGTCGTGCAGGGAGGCGTCAGCGGGAGAGGCGTTGACAGCCGGCAAGACGATGACCGAAAAGCCGGTGAATTGATTGGCGGGAACGGTGACAGTGGCGGAGGTGAAAACTGCCGTCCGGTTATTTCGGGAGATCGTGACGTTGCTGTTTTCCGGGATCATAAAGGTAACGCCCGGCAGTCCCGCTCCGGTGACGGTAAGCGCCCGTCCGCCCATGCTTGTCGTCCATTCGGAATACGCATCGGGCAGTCGGATGGAAAAGGCCAGTCGGACGTTGTTGATCGGAACGGCGGAATGGATTTCAAAAGCGAGTGAAAGAAATTCCGGCATACAGGCTGCTTCCATCCGTCCCCGCAGGTTGCTGTTGCCTGCAAACCTGAGGTACATCAGGTCCAGCCGCTGCATGTACCGTCCGCTTTCAAGCATGCGGGTGGAATTATTTCCTCCTTCTACCGCGTCAACATTTTGGAAGTGGAAGGATTGTCCTTCTGTGGTAACGGCATAATCCATTTCTATTTCCGGAAGGGCATCAATCAGGCTGTTGTCCTGTGCCAGGGTTTCGGTTTCCGTGGGAGGCGAAGTCAGCGCTCCCAGTCGCACGATACCGCCGGCAACAGCGTCAACCGCCAAGCCGTAACAGCCGGTCTGGATGTTTACCTGCCGCTTGTTCCCGTAAAAACCGTCGGCCCACCACATGTAGGAATAGTCGCGTATAGACGGCTGCTGAACGTAATCGTTGCCGTTGCCGGGATCTGCTTTTGCATTTGTCGGCAGCGTACCTGCGGCATCAATCCGAGCCGCCAGGAAAATAATACAAAGAGAGGTGATGATCTTTTTCACTTGGATGGAAATGAATAGGTTATTTGATGCAGTCCGTTTTCAACCGTAACGATATGTTCCCGGTTGTTCGCCGATTTTTTCCCGTTCAATACGTATTCGCTTGTTTGTCCGGGTAAAACAACACAGGCAACACTTCCCGGAGGCACGGTTAAAGATAGTTCCAGGGTATGACCGGTTAAAGTCCAGTCGAGGCTCAATCTGCCGTAAGGCGTATCTTTTGAGGTTTTGGACCAGGTAACGCCTTCCGGTATTTGCGGATCAATCCATATTTTCCGGTAGCCGGGTTCATCTTCGTCCGGCCTGATGCCGCCGATGGCTTGGTAAAACCACAAACCGATGCCATTGTAGCAATTATGAATCCGGCTTCTGCTCCAGGAGGTTTTCCAGTTTTCCCAGTGCTCCCAGGTGGTGGTCGCTCCGTTTTCAATCATATAGAGATAGCCCGGATAGTCTTTCTTTTTCAACATTCCGTAGATGAAATCCGGACGGTGGTTCCGGATGGCCCATTCGGTAAGTACGGGGATGCCGACGAGTCCGCAGGCGAGATGTCCCTTCCGGTTTTCCGTTTCGCGGACGAGGCTTTGCGTGACTTCGGCGACAAGATGCGGCGGCGTGACCCCGGCAAGAAGCGGAAAGGCCAGGTCGATCTGAGAGCCGGTGGCATAGAGATGCCTGTCATGATCGTAGAACTGTTCGTGTATTTTTTTCTTCAACCGTTCATTGGCGGTATCGTAACGTTGGGCATCACCGTTTTTGCCGAGCCGGAGGGCGATTTTTTCCATCATCCGGTAAGAAGTACTGATAAAGCTGTTGTTGACCAGATCGACGGTCCGCCTGTCGGTCTGGTCCAATCCGTCGGGACCGGCCCAATCGCCGAGATACCATTTGTCGGGCCAGGGTTCAAGAAGTCCGTTAGGGGAATATTTTTCCACATAGTCCAGCCAGCGCTGCATGGCAGGATAGTATTTTTCAATCAACCGTGTATCGCCGTAGTTAAGGTACGTTTGCCACGAGGCGGTAATCATAAAGCCGCTGTAGTAGGGGCCTCCCCCGCACCAGTAAGGATAGGGAGCGGCGTAGGGAAGCCATCCGTCGTCGTGTTGACAATCCGCCCATGCCGCCAGCCAGTTGGTATAAAGCGGGGAAAGATTGAACATGGTTTGCGCGGTTGCGGTGGAAGCGCTGCCGTCGCCTCCATAGCCCAACCGTTCCAGATGGGGGCAGTCAACCATGATCCCGCCCAGGCTCAGGCACTGGAGCGTGTACTGTATCATGTCGTGGATGGCGTTCATGTCCGGGTCGGAACATTGGAAGGAGGAGGCATCTCCCCCGAACCCGGTACGGATGAAGCAGGCCGTAATGTCGTCCGGGGAGAGGGATGCGATTCCGGATATCCGGATATATTGAAACCCGTGATAGGCAAATTTGTTGCAGAAAAGTTCCTCTTTTGCGCCCGAAGCGATATACGTGTCTTTCTGCTCCTGGTGTACGATGGTTCCGTTTCCATCCAGCTGATCGCTGTATTCCATTGTGATCTCCTGCCCTTTCCGCAGACCTGCGAACCTGATTTTCGCCCATCCCGTCATGTTTTTACCCATATCCGCAAGCCATACGCTGTCGGACAGTTTCTTGACGCCGACGGGTTGAAAGGTTTCGGTGATATGGTTGCTCTCCGTCATTTGCGGCGATACGGCATGTTCCGGAACTTGAACCGCCACGGCAGGACGCCATTTGAGCCGGTCAAGGGCGGAAGCGCTCATGTTGGCAGGTACGGCGGAGGCGTCTACGCGCTCGCCTCCAAACTGCTGCCACTGCCAGCTCCCGATGCTTGAAAAACCGCTTTCGGCCGCCTGCCACGACGTATCGGTCTGACACAATGCCTGCCATTGAGCGTGCCGGTATCGGTCTAACCGCGCTTTTACCAGGGGGCCTTCATAGACGGCGCCGGGCAATCCCGGACGATACCATCCCTGCCCAAGCCAGAGGACAAGGTCGTTGCTTCCCCTGTTCAAGTAAGGACTTAGGTCGTAAGCGAGGTACAGCGACCGCTTATCCATTTGCGTAACGGCCGGAGCAAGTATCTGTTCGCCGACCTTCTTTCCGTTCAGGTAAACTTCTTGATAACCTAATGAATTGACATAAAGGAGGCACTTGCCGTCGTCATTCCATTCGAATGACTTTCGCAACAAAGGACTTTGCGGATTTCCGGCCTTTTCCGGAAATCCGATATAGGCGGCTTCCTGCAGTTCGGACTCCGAGAGAGGCGTGCCGAAACAGGCCGTTTTACTCCAGGGCGATACCTTGCCTTTTTCGTCCCACACACGAACACACCAATATACGAGCATTCTTCCCTGTAATGCTTTACCCGGCCAAGGCACCATGACCGATAACGGCCAGGCGACTTTGCCGGTGTTGCACAGGTCGGCCCGGTCTCCCCGCAAGCGTGTACTGTCGGTGGCTGCTAACAGTTGGTAAGCGACGGGCTTTCCGCCGGTTTTACCAAAATTTGTCCTCCAACTCAGGTAAGGAGCGTGGTTGTCAATGCTCAACGGGTTCGTCAGATTTTCACAGCGAAGGTCATAGACGGTTGCAGGAGGCAGCGAACAATTCACCACTACACAAGCAATTAACAAAACCGGTAGAGAAAGGTTTATGATTTTCGTCATACGATCATTTATTTTTTTAAGAAATATATATTATTTACATGCGTCGGCACGTCATTTACACGCACAAGCAGATCATTTACATCCGCAAGCATGTCGTTTACACGCGCATTTCGACAAGGAAGGAACGGCCCCATTCAGAGGACAGGCGGAAATAAAACCTGTCCTTCACGGGATTGGGATAAATCCGTAACCCGGCAGGCGACGCATCAGTCGCGATGACGGATGTTGTTTCGTCAATAGGCGCATCCCTGTCCAGCAAGAACATAAATTCCCGCGTCACGGGCTGATCCTGTTCGGAATCCAGACTTACATTGCAGGTACATTCCCATTCACCGGTGTATTGGTAATAATCCATTTGCCAGAAATCGTTTCCGTGATTCGACTGGTCGATTTTTTTCCATTTCCCGTTCTTTTTGACATAGAGCGCAGGATGAACATAGGAAGACAAGCCTTTGACGGTTATCGGCACATAGCCAATGCCTCCGGCGACGGTAAAATGCGCTTCGTTGTTTTCGGCGGTAATCACAATCGGATAATGTCTTTCAACGGTTCCGCGCTCGGCGGCTACGGTGATGCGGTTGCCCGTCGCTTCGCGGTGGGTCATGCGCCAGCTGCTCCCGTTGCGTTGCAGGGCTTTTTTCAGGTTTTCATTGGGGCCCCAGTACTGGGAGGCAAAAAGAGGGAGGAAGAACCACTCGATTTCCGCTTCCACAAAGTCTCCTGCCGACAGTGAAACGCATGTTTCGGGCAGCGTTACGTTCACAATGGAAGCCGGACGGAGATAGCCCGTCTCTACGCTATATTCCTGCCAGTGAGGCGCCACATTTGTCTGGCCGTTGATGCGGGATTTCCAGCTGCGGATGACAAAACCGCGATCGGCGCTTGTCCAGTGAGCGCCCCAGCCGGCTCCTTCTTCATCCGTGCAGGGCGTATCGAAGAAACTCACCCAGGGCGTTTCCCCGGAAAAGGCTTCTTTCCGGTCGACGTAAGCAGACGGGCTTCCATTGCGTGCACTGCGTTCCATCATCATCCCGTCTTCATTGCCCACCGCTATCTTTCTCGACTGCGAAAGGTGATAACCTTCCGATGCCAACTGGAAAATATCCAGCCGGTCGAAGGCGACGTCCTGCTTTACATCCATCCTGAGTCGGTAGATGCCGCGCACATAATCGTCGGATCTTCCGATGGAAACAGCATAATCAAACCGGATGCGCCCTTCCATGATTTCTCCCGCATTGATCACTTCCGTAAAATTGGGACAATACCGCTTGTAATAAGTTTTTACGGCTGTGTGCCAGGATCTCCCGTTTCCGCCCGGTTTGCGGCAATTGAAAAAATCGGCGCCGCCCACATTGCCCGAAAACAACGTTTTGTTACCCCGCGAATCATACGCCATTAAAATGCGGGAATCGCAAACAGGCGAGCCTGCCTGTACCTGATCGGGTTCATAACTGATGCTTTCGCCCCATGCCCCGATGGCCGATTCATTCCACTGCTGGTTGCTGCCCCATCCTGCCAGACACAGCTGGGCGTGCGATGCGGCGGGAACCGTTCCCCAGTATGCATTGACGCTTGTATATTCAAGCGTGATGCGACTGCCCGCAGGAATATGCAAGACGGTAATCCCGTGATACCAGTTGCCCCGGTAACGATGTGCGGCGTAACCATAAAAATCCGTGATGTGCCAGTTTTTCGAAAGTTGCACCGCAATGCCCGTGGGATATTCATTGCCATCCCGTATCATAGCCGAGATTCCGGAAATCCCGGTATTGCTTCCTGCTGTCTGTTCATATACGGAGCGTTCTTTGGAAAAATTGAGCCTTACCGTCCGGTCGGACGAACCTGTATTTTCGATGGTGAAAAAGACCCGCTCCATGCGCCGGTCGTCCTGTTCGGCAACGCCGGTAAAATCATTCCGCAGGTGCACGCGGTACCATCCCATGCCGGCATCGTACACCACTCCATGCGCCGCGCCGACCGGAGCGCTTTGCTGCGCCGTGACCGTTAGCTGACTGTTCTCCTGTGCGGAAATTCCCTGTAAAGCGGCGTCAACATCCGATACGGGATAAACGGTCAACCCGACCATATATTCATCGGCTGCCGGATTTTGAGGATGAAGCCGCGCTTCTACCGTGTTTCCGGAAACCGTCAGGGAAGCGGAAGCGTCTGCCGCGCCGATGATATATCCGCTGCCGGTGACCGGATGACGGAATATGTTTAGCCCGCCCGCATCCGGTACGGATACTGCCTGATAAGCCGCCGGTACGGTGAAACGGAGGATCAAGGCATCGCTTCCGTCGCGGGGACTTTCGTCGGTAAGCGACAGGCGCAGAATCAGCGACAGGCGGTCAGGCCATGCAACGATGTCCAGGCCGCTTTGCAAGAGTTCGTAACCGGAAAGGCCCGGAAGATTGTTGATGAATCGCTGTTGCAGAAACCGTCCCGTATGAATTAACTGACAATCCTCAAAGCCGCGAGGCGAAGCTTGCGTACAGGGATGAAAAACGCCGTGGGTTTCCATCCCAAAAGACAAATCGGGAACCTCCGCCGCCGGAAATAATTCATCGGTGGACAAACGCAACACTTCCTCGGCAGATCGCGTATCCGCATCAATCAACAAATTTCGAAAGTTCAGTGTATTTTCGTCAAATATAAAAGCATACCGATCGGTTTTCACTGCAAATTTCAAAGGGCCTTCCTTGACGGAATTGATCCACCACATGTAAGAATAATGTTCGGATTGTTTCCTGCACAAATCCTCTATATCCTGCACACTTCCCAACCGGTCGGTATCATTGCCGCCGGTCGCCGGGATATCCGGGAAAAACATCAGTATGCAACCGAAATAGAGTAAGAGATTTTTCATATGATCCATTTTTCACTATTTACTATTATAACTATTCACTGTTCACTGTGCTGTTTATTTCGCTTCACTTAATTGCTGGGAAACCATTGTTGCACTTCACGTTTTTGCGGGCGGGTCGCTTTGCGAAGTTGCCCTGCGGCAATCGGTTCCTGAACCGACGTAAATTATTGACAACAATAACTGTTATCATTTTTTACAACCAACCGGATGGTTTATTTCAAGCGGCAACTTAGCGAAGCGATCTCACCGCAGGTAATTATAAATTGCCTGGTGTTTCGAGCGGTAATACAATTGACTACTCATCGGCGCTGCATATGCCGCTCATTGCGAGGGGTGAAAAACTGTATCTGCCTTACTCTGTTCTATCCAATTTCCCAGTATTCAACCATCTCCAGTCTTTTAATTCCGATAAAGGATAAGAAACAATATTTTTACCGTCATCAGACAAATGAACAATTATAATTTCACCTTCTTTGTAACAAAAATACATGGGACATGATGTTGGACAATATAGGTACTCAAATATATATTCAGAATTTATTCGTGTTATATATTCAATATACTTGTTATCTGGCGTTGTATTGGCATAATGAAATACAGTCGCCCCTATTGCCATTGTAATTATATTCAATGAGTCATCATATACAAAACATCTGTACTTATCCCACAATCTGAAATTTTTTAAAAAATCATCAACAGAACCGATTTCTTTATCATATACTTTGATTCTTTTGTCCGAATAATCAAAAAAACCAGTTTCTTGAAAAAAATAATCCGATAAACCTACTGCAAAGTATGTAAAAGCAGAAAGATGTCGTTCTTTGGAAGTTTTTAATAACTTCCGACTTTTTTTTATTGTCTGATTTTTTATCTTATTTAAGTCGTATTTATTTATATCTGTCAGTATATTTTGTGAATATACAGGCATACTAAAAAATAATGATATTGCTAAAAAAAATAGTCCCTTTACCATAATTATACACTCTAAATTAAGGACGAATCCATACTACAACTTTCATAGAATTTGCTCCTATAATTCTATAAATACCTCGCGCAGGATCCATCACCTGATAAACAATTTTATAGTATAAATCGCCTGATATCTTTTGGAAAGTACGTATTGTTACACTGTTTAAGGCTGTTGCATGTCCTATTGATTCTCCTGCATTAACAGAGCCCAAATAAAAATTACTACCATTATTCATCCTATTGGCTATATCTATCGCACCCCATCTATCTGTAGGTAGATTTTCTGTAATAGCACGAGCAGTTCTTCCTGTTTCTGATTGAATGGCGCCATTAAGTTGTGCTATGGTTACAGGGTCTTTATTAGGATCTCCACCAATTATTGCTCGGTATCTATCCTGTGAAATACCCGTTGTTGATTCTCCTGTCGCAGGACCACAATTGTATTCTCCTCTCTGTTGGATTAACGGTAAATTTTGGTTTGCAAGATTTTGTTCATCTATCATTCTTGCTCCATTCCAAAATCCTCTTCCATCTCTAACGGCGTTTATCCCACTTGTAATACCGCCAATAGCCGCTCCGGACAGTCCGCTTGTGAAACCGGTCTTTGTGCCGCTCCATAGAGCATCGCCAAAATTTTGCCTGTCTAACAGTCCATTCCCCAAACCACCGACAAATCCACTGCTAAATCCTGCTGCGCCTCCAATAGCCGCGCCTGATATAAAACTTGATGTTGCTGTTGTTGCAGCGCTTGTTCCCCAAAATCCGGCAGAAAAACCACCTGATACAGCTCCGGATACGGGCAACATGGAACTTACGCCTGCACCGACACCTGCGCCTAATGCCCCTGCTGCTGCACCAATGCCAAAATACCCCAATCCCTG
>JAISCQ010000116.1 GCA_031265445.1 Bacteroidales bacterium | reverse complement strand
ACCGGAATCCATACTACGATCTGGATGATGAAACAGCTGAGCGAATACGGTTATGACGATATCGCTTACCAGCTCCTGCTGAGCCGGCGTTTTCCCTCATGGTTCTATTCTTTAGACCAGGGCGCGACTACGATTTGGGAACGCTGGGACGGCTATGTCGCCGGACGCGGATTTCAGGATGCCGGCATGAACTCGTTTAACCATGTGGCTATCGGCGCCGTGGGAGAATGGATGTACAGCAATATCCTCGGTATCCGCCTTGACGAATCGCAGCCCGGATACCGCGCTTTCTTCATCAAGCCCCAACCCGGAAAAGTCCTGGAATGGGCAAAGGGAAGCTATCATGCCATCACCGGAAATATCGAAGTGTCATGGACTAACAAAGACAATACATTTACGCTGGACATAAATGTCCCCGTAAATACGGAAGCTACGGTAGTAGTGCCTTTCGAAAATAAAACATATAAGGTTGGCTCCGGAAAACATTCGTGGACAGTAAGCAATAAATAATCGAAATTAAGTTGCCAAAATAAGAAAGAAAGGGATAGAAAGGTACAGGAATAGCAAAAGATAAAACAGAATATCGCGCAGCCACAGTTTCTTAATCTGTTTAGTAAGGTAATATATAATGAGCGCCCAGACATTAAATACCAGGAAGAAAAGATATATTATCATTAGCCAAAAACCCATAAAATCAGTATCCGAACCGTTGATACTCAATGAAATTGTAAACCAGACAGGAATGGCATCAAAAAGCAATACCGTTGCCAGTTTACAATATTTGGAAATATTATTTTTTTTCATTGCGAAAACAGATTGTTTACCGATTCTGACAATATACTATTCACCTTCTTTTATACCATGCGCGGGCTAAATTGTGATATGGAAATGTAATAGAGACGTGGCGTGCCACGTCTCTACAAAAATCATCACCCGTTGAGCGGTAATTGTATTGCCGCTCGGAACACTGCCGGATTTGTAATCCGGCCAACGGTTCGTTCGCGATCCCGTAAGGCAATTACAAATTGCCCGGTGTTCCGAGCCGAATTGCAAATTCGGCTCAACGGCGCGATCTCACCGCAGGTAATTGTATTGCCGCTCAACGGCGCGGAAAGTATGTCCGAGGTCTCGTTGGGACTTTCCCCGTCAGGGGTGATATGGAAATGTAGTAGAGACGTGGCATGCCACGTCTCTACAAAAATCATCGCACAAAATTACGCCGTGCGCAGTATAACCGTTTAAAATCAATATTACCTTTTACTCAAGCCGCCGAAACGTAACGTCTATTTCTTGACAGTTCCTGAGGAAATCCCGGTAATCTTTTCATCCTGCAAATCCCGGTTCGGACAGGTTGATCATTCCATCCAGTCCAGTTGTTTCCAGGGATATTTGCCATCATTTTCCTGAACGGTTCCCGGGGTGCTTCGTCCGTCTTTAATATATCTGGTCAGGAGCGCTTTCATCTCGGCGACAACTTCGGGATGTTTGTCCTGTACATTTAGTTTTTCGCTTTCGTCAGCGCTTAAATCGTACAGTTGGACAGAGGGCGCTCCGGCAGGCTCATCGCCGGGACGAGGCGCACTCCAGCCGCCCGATCCGGAAGCCATGAGGAGTTTCCATTGCCCTTTGCGGATGGAGAAACTGCCATTGATCGAATGATGCACAACAGCTTCGCGCGCCTGCTCCTTACTGTTGGCGTCGAAGAGCAGCGGCAATAAGCTGAAGCTGTCTTCCGCTTCGTTGTCTTTTAGCTTATACCCGGTAAGTTCGGCAAACGAGGCCATGAAGTCAACCAGGCAAATGGTTTGATCCGCTACATGAGGTTTTATGCGCGCCGGCCATTGTATGAGGCAGGGGATACGGTGGCCCCCATCGTATAAATCCGCTTTATGGCCCCGATAAGTATGACTCGGGTTGTGCCCGTGCGCTGTCAGGTATGGGAAGTCGGCCCATGGCGAACACCCGTTATCGGACGTGAAAACCAGCAGGGTATTATCTAATATCCCGTTCTTTTCGAGCGTCTTGATAACTTCGCCCACTACATGGTCGACCATCAGCACGAAGTCGGCGTATGGGTTCAGTCCCGATTTTCCCTGAAATTCCTTCGCAGGAAGAATGGGCGTATGTGGCGCCGGTAAGGGATAATAAAGGAAAAACGGCTGGTCGGACTTTGCTTTTTCGTCGATATATTTTACCACTCGCCGGGTCAGGTGAGGAAGGCAGTCGGCATGGTCGAAATCGCTTGCCGTTACGCCCTGGCGCCAATACGAACCATCTGAGTTTTCTTTTCCGACAGAGATATTGTTTCCTTTCGTAACGCGGTCAGGTAAAGCTGTCGGCATATCGTTTTCCAGGTACACATAAGGAGGCATATCCAGCGAGCCACAAAAACCATAGAAATAGTCAAAGCCGCGGGTTACAGGTGCATTGGCCGCCGGCAGCGAGAAATCGACACTGTCGGTTCCTGCGTCGATGTTGGCCCAATCCCAGCCCAGATGCCATTTCCCGATGCAGGCTGTAGTATATCCCTGCTGCCGCAACATACCGGCCATGGTGGTACGGTCCGGAGCGATCAGCGCTTTGGAATACCCGCCCAGCACTCCCGATTTCAGCGTGCTCCGCCAATTATAGCGTCCGGTCAGGATGCCGTAACGTGTGGGCGTGCTCACTGCCGAACTGGAATGTGCATCGGTAAAACGAACGCCATGATGGGCGATTCTGTCGATATTCGGCGTGTTGATCCTGCCTGCGGGGTTCAACGCCGAAATATCCCCGTATCCGAGGTCATCCGCCAGGATGAAAATGATGTTGGGCGCTTTTTTCTCTGTTTCGGAAGTGCATCCGGCCAAAGCGACCATAGCGCCGATGCCGATAAATCGTATATTCATCTTTTTTAAAGTTTGGAAGAACGGGTGAATGGTGATGTAAAAAATATGCTGCTATAAAAATTCGGTTACAGTTCCAGCGTACCCTGCTCGACTTTTTCAATCTCGAATGGAATATCCGGGAAACGGTCAACCGGAGGCGTTGCGGGGGCGTCAGGTTCGGGCGGCGCGGTTTCCTGCTGCGGAGCCGGTTCGGCCGGCGGTAGCGGCTCGATCTCTTTCACGCGGGCAATTTCGAGCGTTGAGAGACGTTTGCCTTTAGCGCGGAAGCTTTTTACGGTGATGAACTCATCGGCAACCACAATTTCTTCGGGTTTGTGTTTCGAAAGACCGCCGAAAACAATCTTGAACTGCGGACGTATTTCACGGCTCATACATTTCAGTTGTTGCACGCCTTCGCCCACAAACGAAGTAAGCTGCGCCGACTGCTCGAACGGGAAACGTTTCAAGTACCAGAATTTCGATTCGGGATCGTAGTACACCGCCGTGAAGACTGCTGCGGGATCGTATTTTTCAATCAGCCGGATGTTGTCTTCAAAATGCAGGGATACATCGCAGTTCGCAGTACGGTAATTCCCGTCTTCGGTCACGATCAGCAGTTTGTCCTTGCCGTGAAACTCGCCGAGGAGCGTGCCGCGTCCGTCTTCGTTGATCCGCTGTACATCGGCATCCCACCAAACGGGTTTGCCGCCAAGCGTCGAAGCGCCTTTTTCCTTGAGCGCTATTTTGTGGATGGCATACCGGGTAAGGATATTTCCCTGGGCGTCGCGTCCTTTGATGGCTACATCTGCAAAGTTGACATCCGTGATGAGGTTGCGCATACGCGGGCGCGGTTTCAGCGTAATACGCAGCAACTCGGCCTCGCCGTTGGGATTAGCGCTGAAGTACAGTAATTGCGAGCCTGCTTCGCCTTTGGTGAGATGATATTCCCTGTCGCGCGTGATGCCCGATATGGCGCAGCGCTTGATCATGATCGGCCCGTTGCGGCCGTCGCGGTATATCACATTGTAAATCGTGCGGTTGTCGTTACGCTGGAATATATTCACGTATTGCAGGTTTTTACCCAGAAATGCTTTTTCGGATACTTTGCTTACAAGGTACGATCCGTCTTTGCGGATGGCGATGATCTCGTCCAGATCCGAACAGTCGCAAATATACCGGTCTTTTTTCAGGCCATAGCCCACGAAGCCTTCTTCCCAGTTGGCGTACAGTTTTTCGTTGGCAATCACCACGCGCGTGGCGGCAATGGTGTCGAAGCTGCGCAGTTCCGTCTTGCGTTCGCGACCGGCGCCGTACTTTTTCCTGATGCGCTTGAAATATTCGATGGTGTAGCGGACGAGGCCGGCCAGGTCGTTTTGTACCTTTTCCATTTCGTCCTCCACGCTTTTGATGTGTTCATCGGCTTTTTTGATGTCGAACTTCGAAATGCGGCGCACCGGTTTTTCGGTCAGCTTCACAATGTCTTCGTGCATGATTTCGCGGCGCAGCAGAGGCCGGAACGGGTCGAAAGCCCCGTTGATGGCAGCCAGCTGATCTTCCCACGATACGGCGTCTTTTTCCAGTTCGCGGTAGATACGCTGTTCGAAAAAGATCTTTTCCAGCGACGAATAATGCCAGTCCTCCTCGAGTTCATGCATACGGATTTCGAGTTCGCGGCGGAGCAGTTCCCTGGTTTGGTCGGTGTTGATGCGCAGGATGTCCGATACGCTGAAGAATATGGGATGCTGATCCCTGATCACGCAGGCGTATGTGGAGATGGAGAGCTCGCAGTCGGTGAAGGCGTAGAGCGCATCGATGGTCATGTCGGGCGATACGTCGGGCGAAAGGTGCAGCAGGATCTCAACATTCTGCGCCGTATTGTCGTCCACCTTCTTGATCTTGATTTTGCCCTTGTCATTGGCTTTCTTGATGGAGTCGATGAGCTTGGTGGTATCCAGTCCGAACGGGATTTCGGTAATCGCCAGCGTCTTGCTGTCGATTTTGTTGATGCGGGCGCGAACCTTTACCTTCCCGCCGCGCGCGCCGTCGTTATAGTTGGCGCAATCGGCCATGCCGCTCGTGGGAAAATCGGGATACAGCGCAAAAGGCTCCTTGCGGAGATAAGCTATGGCAGCATCGATGATTTCGTTGAAATTGTGCGGCAGTATCTTTGAGGCAAGCCCCACGGCGATCCCTTCGACGCCTTGAGCCAGCAGCAGCGGGAATTTCATCGGGAGCGTCACCGGTTCCTTGTTACGTCCGTCGTACGAGGACATCCATTCGGTAGTCTTGGGATTGAAAGCCACTTCGAGCGCGAATTTCGACAGCCGCGCTTCGATATAACGCGGGGCAGCCGCGCCGTCGCCCGTGAGGATATTCCCGAAGTTACCCTGCGTCTCTATGAGCAGTTCCTTTTGTCCGAGCTGCACCAGTGCATCGCCGATGGAAGCGTCGCCGTGCGGGTGGAACTGCATGGTAAACCCGATGATGTTGGCCACCTTGTTGAAACGCCCGTCGTCCATGCGGAACATTGCATGCAGGATACGGCGCTGCACCGGTTTGAGGCCATCCTCGATATGCGGCACGGCACGCTCAAGGATCACATAGGAAGCATAATCAAGGAACCAGTCACGGAACATCCCTGTAATGCGGTGCGTTTTACCTTCTTCCGCATGGAGCAGCGCGTCATATTTACCTCCCGCTCCTTCGCCGTCAACCGCTTCGTCCTCGTCCCGCACCGGCTCTTCTACCTCGTCGCCGGCAAGCTCGTTGATGTTTTCATCTTTTTCGTCTAATTCGTCGGACATCCTGAAACTATCGCATTTTTATTTTGAACCGGCAAAGATACATCGAACCGCGAGTATTTTCATTCACTGTTTTTCTCCAGCAACCGTATTTGATGGGGTTATAAATTTGATTTATAAATCATTCAAGTGTTCATAACTTCTTTGATACAGACCCCGGCAAGGTAGCGCCGTTGAGCCGAATTTGCAATTCGGCTCGAAACACAGGCAATTGCTATGTTGCCGCTTGTCGGGAGCAAAACGACCTGACAGGGTCGACAGACCTGTCAGGGTCAATAACAAAACCGTGCGCGCGGTTGAGCCGCCGTTGCAATTCGGCTCGGAACATCAGGCAATTTGCAAT
The DNA here is from genome assembly GCA_031265445.1 of Bacteroidales bacterium. Lineage (GTDB taxonomy): Bacteria > Bacteroidota > Bacteroidia > Bacteroidales > UBA4181 > JAIRLS01. The sequence goes on along the minus strand of JAISCQ010000116.1, from coordinate 6,111 downwards.
TGCCTTTGCCGGAATTGCTATGTTGCCGCTTGTCGGGAGCAAAACGACCTGACAGGGTCGACAGACCTGTCAGGGTCAATAACAAAACTGTGCGCGCGGTTGAGCCGAATTTGCAATTCGGCTCGGAACACAGGGCAATTTGTAATTGCCTTACGGCGAGATCGCGAAGGTACGTCGCTGCCGGTTATTTTATTAGCCCGGGTTGCCTAAACTTTGATTGACGGGATGAAAAGATTTTCTTGATCCAAAGAGAATCATGGTAATCCCGTCATCATACGAATCATGGTTCAGACAAATTTGGTTCGTGCTTTTGTAATCTTACAAAGGCTTGAATTTTTTTTGCGGTAGCTTTCTGCATGCTACAAAAACCCTCTGAAAATTTGGTTCGTGCTTTTGCGATCTTACAAACGCTTGAAATTTTTTTGCGGTAGCTTTCTGCATGCTACAAAAATCCTCTGAAAATTTGGTTCGTGCTTTTGTAATCTTACAATTGCTTGGAATTTTTTGCGGCGGCTTTCTGCATGATGCAAAAACATGCCGCAAATCCGGTTCGTGCTTTTGTAATCTTACAAAGGCTTGAAATTTTTTGCGGCGGCTTTCTGCATGATGCAAAAACCCTCTGAAAATTTGGTTTACGTTTTTGTAATCTTACAAACGCTTGAAATTTTTTGCGGCGGCTTTCTGCATGATGCAAAAACCTCCTGAAAATCTGGTTCGCGTTTTTGTAATCTTACAAAGGCTTGAATTTTTTTTGCGGTAGCTTTCTGCATGATGCAAAAACCTCCTGAAAATTTGGTTTACGTTTTTGTAATCTTACAAACGCTTGAAATTTTTTGCGGCGGCTTTCTGCATGCTACAAAAACCTCCTGAAAATTTGGTTCGTGCTTTTGTAATCTTACAATTGCCGCCGTTGAGCCGAATTTGCAATTCGGCTCGGAACACAGGGCAATTTGTAATTGCCTTTGCCGGAATTGCTATGTTGCCGCTTGTCGGGAGCAAAACGACCTGACAGGGTCGATAGACCTGTCAGGGTCAATAACAAAACCGTGCGCGCCGTTGAGCCGAATTTGCAATTAGGCTCGGAACATCAGGCAATTTGCAATTGCCTAACGGCGAGATCCCGTTGGCCGGATTACAAATCCGGCAATGTTCCGAGCGGCAATACAATTACCTGCGGTGAGATCGCTTTCGCTAAGTTGCCGCTCAACGCGAAGGTACGTCGTTGCCGGTTATTTTATTAGCCCGGGTTGCCAAAAGCGCCTGCTTCTTCACCGGAATTTGACGACTCCTGCGCTGATGATTTTACTTTTCATAAGTATGCCATTTAATCCTGCAACGAAGAGGATCGCCATTCGTATGCGCCCATATCGGGCGCCGGACCATAAATACGATTGTTCCCGTCCATATCTTCCGTTACCGATGCGCCGATACGGCTATCGCCTGTATCGCGGGCGGGCGATTCTTCCTTTAAGCGGAAATTGCCACTGGTCGCGCCGGCAAACACAGGACTGGAGTTGGTCAGCACGCCGGAAAACCCGGATGTCGCCGTATTCATGGTGGTACGGAGCAAACACCGGTCGAACAGGCAGGCGTCCGCCCCATCCGTATCAATTTCATCGCTCATGGTACCGTATACGATGGAATTTCCGAAAAACACATTTCCGGGAATTTTCCCTTTGATGTCCGCATAGTTTTGACTGACTGTCAGCGCCGCTGTGGATGTGCGGCGGATGTACGGCGAATAATTACCGGCAACGGTGCAATAAACGAATCTTGACGTTCCCCCGCCGAACAAACCGATGACATGCGACCCGCAATTGACCGCCAGACAATTGACGGCATCCACATCGGCCGCAAAAACCGTTATCCCGGCATTCGACATGTTCATGACGGCAACCGCATCCAGTGTAATCGCCGGAATCTGTTCGTATCGCGGATTCCCGAATATCAACCCATTGGTGCCGTTTCGGATTTCCGCGTGATGTAACCGGTTATCGCGGCTGGCCGTACCGAAAATAATACTTCCCCACTGCCCGGGTATATCGCGGTACATTTTTTCCAGCCGGTCGCCGGCAAAAACAATGGGTTGATCTGCCGTACCCTCGGCTACTAATGAGCCTTTTACATGAATGTCGGCATTTTGATGCAGATATACGTGTACGCCTGCTTCAATATGTAATGTTTTCAGTGTGTCCACTGTCAGCCGGCCATATACCAGATACGGTCTGGAGCCTGTCCACGTTGTATGGCCGATTGTTTCGCCGCGAAGGATGTATACATCCTGCCCGTATGCTTCCAGACGAACGCGTTGCCGGTTGGCGTTTGTTTCGAACAGGATGGAATCGCCGGTCACAACAGGCAGGTCGCTGTTTTGAGGATCGATGGTTACTTCCACAAAGATGTACAGACTGTCCATGGCGGCAATTTTTACATCCTGCGCGCTTTCGGCAGCCAGCCCGTCGATATGAAGCCTGAAAGGAGAATTGCTGCCGCCTGCCAGTGCAATGCTGGTGCGGATGGCTTGTTTGTTGGGGTTATACACCATCAAGCGATGGGTTGCCGAACCTAATGTGGTGAAAACCGTATCGAACCGAATGGTATCCGCCGAAAAACCCAACCGGCAGGATGGATCGGTGGTAATGTCGTTCCGGGAACACGAGAGCGTGAAGAACAGAATAAGGAAGCCCAGTCCTCCCCCAAACGGGAATCCTGCTGCATACCGTGCGTCGGGTAAAGGTTTCATTTTATAGAGTGATGTGTTACCGAATGTCGGGTATCCGCTCCTATTTTTGCACAGGCCCAATCAGCCAGCTCATCGATACGGAATCCGTCGGCGGGTCGGAGCAATACGCGCACATCAATATGTCCGGCAAGTTTCCGAAGCAAATCGAAATGGGTCAGTTCCATTCCCATTGCTTTTACAAACGAAGGGCGATACGTATGGATGCGTAATGCATGAAATTTATCGACGCCTTTCAGCGGGATTTCCTTAAAACCGTCTTCGGAGTGTTTGCCCAGAATATAGATGGTTTTCGAAGGGCGCGCTTCGGTGATGAACGCCGCATGTTCGGGAAAGCCGTATTTTCCGGCATGGTTGCCGAGGGGACGCGCATGCGATGGGTCGCGGCCCAACTGCTGTCCGGAGTCGTCGCGAAGTTTGAGCTGCGGCATGCCGGGATGAACCATCGGTACGCCCTGCCCGGTGAACGAAATGGTACTTACGTCGTCGGCCAGCATCCGGTAGCCGCGGTCAACCAAAGCCGCTGCCAGAGTCGATTTGCCGATACCCGATGGCCCCGAAAAAGTAATCGCCTGCCCGTCCGTGCAAATTGTACTGCCGTGGAAAGGCAATAGCCCCCGCTGATGCAAAACAGCGCCCATAGCTGATCCCAGCAGGTAGATGCGCACATCTTCGGGTGAAGCGTCTTTGAGAACATCCACCACGATTTCCTGTCCGTCATGTATCCGGTAACTGGCCACGCTGTCTATTTTCAACAGTATTTGCCCGGAACAGCCTTCGATCCGGTCGCCAAGCGTCACTCCATGTTCCAAATGAGAAGGAGCCGCATCAAAACGTACCCGCACATCGGGTGTGGGCTGTCCCGCAGCGGGCAGCAATTCGGGACATTCCGCCTGCGATTCGATGACAAGACCAAAAGCGTGGTAAAAAAAAATCATGAGCACAAAGATACGAAAAAGGTAATCAACAGATCAAATCTGAGATCATCGACAAAATTTGCGGGAATGAAACCTGCTTCAACCCTGACAGGATTGGGCTTGGAGCGGAAGATGGTTTTTTCTCCGTCACAATGCGTATTGATGTTTTATAAAAAATATTTATTTTTGAGTGTTCGTTTTGTTTATATCATACGGGCCTTGAACACGGGTTCGGATTTCATACATTATAATATCATCAAATGAAAAGAAGGGAAATAACCGTAAGTTCCCCATTACTCCCCGATTTAAAGGATTTTATTCCTTATCTGGAAGACATCTGGGAAAGTAAATGGCTTACCAACAACGGCGCATATCATGAACGACTGGAGAAAACCCTGTGCGCGTACCTGGGGGTTGAGCATTTAAACCTGTTTTCCAATGGAACGCTGGCGCTGATTGTGGCGTTGCAGGCGCTGAAGATATCCGGCGAAGTGATCACCACGCCGTATAGCTTTGTAGCCACTACCCACTCGCTGTGGTGGAACAATATCAAGCCCGTATTTGTGGATATCGAACCCGAAACCTTCACCATCGACCCGAACAGGATCGAAGCAGCCATCACGCCCGCTACTACGGCCATCATGCCGGTGCATGTGTATGGAAATCCCTGCAAGGTCGACAAAATTCAAAAAATAGCCGATACGTACGGTTTGCGTGTCATATACGACGCCGCTCATGCTTTCGGCGTCCGCCGGAATGGCGTATCGGTGCTGAATGACGGCGATTTGTCCATACTCAGTTTCCATGCCACCAAGGTTTATTCAACCATCGAGGGAGGAGCCATTATATGCCATGACCAAAAGATGAAAGACCGGATCAATTTCCTGAAAAACTTCGGCTTTGCCGGTGAAACCACAGTTGTGGCGCCCGGTATCAACGCGAAAATGAACGAAGTACAGGCCGCTTTCGGATTGCTTTCGCTCAAAGTAGTGGACGAAGCCATTGCCCGCAGGAAGAAAATAGCAACCGAATACCGCGAAGGACTGGCAGACATACGGGGAATACATTTTTTGCCGGAAACGGACGGTTTACAGCAAAACTACGGCTATTTCCCCGTGCTGGTGGATGATGCGGAATACGGCATGCGGCGCGATGAATTGTACGGGCTGATGAAAAGCCGCCATATTTTCGGACGCCGCTATTTCTATCCGCTCATTAGCGATTTCCCGACATACAGGGGATTACCCTCGGCTACCAGGGAAAACCTTCCCGTAGCAACGCGCGTAGCTTCGCAGGTCATCTGCCTGCCGATGCACCATAACTTGACGGAAGAAGACGTGAAAGATATTGTTCAAATCATTAAAAATAAAAAATAAATCATGAGGTTAGGCGGAAATCAACCCTTTTTCTTTCCCTACATTCCTTATTACCAGTTGATGAAGAATGTGGAGACGTTTATGATTGCTGATGATTTCAGTTATAGCAGGGCATGGACCAATCGTAACTATATATTATTGCATGGCCGGGAACGGTTCATGTTTAACCTGGCAGTGGAGGGCGCCAGCCAGAACAGATTGGTAAACGAGGTGCGCGTGGCTGATAATCAGTACAAACTGTTAAAAACCATAGAGCTTAATTACCGGAAAGCGCCCTTTTTCAAAGATGTTTACCCTATGCTGGAAGAAATTCTTGCATACGAAGATAAGAACCTGGCCCGCTATCTGGGAAATTCCCTGATCACAACCGCCCATTATCTCCGTTTAGACACCAGGTTCATTTATTCGTCCGAAATCGAAGGGAAAGACCCCGCGCTCAGGTTCCAGAACAGGGTGCTCAATCTTTGCAAGGTTTTGAAAGCCGACGAATACATCAATCTTGGCGGCGAGGACGAAAATCCGCTGTATGATCGGGAAGTTTTCAAGCAATACGGCATCGACCTGTACTACATCAAATCAAGACCGATTGAATACAGACAGTTTAACAATTCTTTTGTGGCAAACCTGTCGATGTTGGATGTGCTGATGTTTAACCCGGTAGAGCAGATAAACGAACTGTTAACGCAGTTTGACCTGGTGTAGCGAAAAAATATCGCCATGACCCGCGCTTGAACACAAGCCGAGGGGATGGATGATCGCGCATACATGAAATTTTCATGCGCATGTGTGTGCAGATTAAATTTTCATGTACTTTTGTAATCTGTTCTTCCTGTTTCCGTATAACAGATTTTGAAGTCAGGATAAAAAGATAAAAGATAAAAGATCGAAATGAATTGTGCCGTTGATAGAAGGAACATTGGAAATATTGTCAAAAAATATTTGGCAATGTCGGGTATTCTTTTAAACACACACACACACACACACACACACACACACACACACACACACACACACACACACACACACACACACACACACACACACACACACACACACACACACACACACACACACACAC
>JAISCQ010000109.1 GCA_031265445.1 Bacteroidales bacterium | reverse complement strand
GATTACATCCGCCCGAAAAAAAGAAAACCGAGCGGTCCGTTGAGCCGAATTTGTAATTCGGCTCGGAACATATCCGGATTTGCAATCCGGAAATTGATCCCCGAATCGAAATATGATTCTCCTGATAGCCTCACTTTATTTCTTCAAACGGCAACTTAGCGAAGCGATCTCACCGCAGGCAATTACAAATTGCCTTGTGTTCCGAGCGGCATTACAAATGCCGCTCAACGGGGCGCACACCCTGTCAGCGGTCTCTGACCCTGACAGCGGTGGTAGACGTATTTGCGGTTTTGACCCTGACAGGTCTGGCGACCCTGTCAGGTCATTGACGTAAGCTTACGTATCCCGACCTGACAGGTCGATAGACCTGTCAGGGTCATGGTTAACTCCGCTGACAGGGTTTGTCGACCGCTGTCAGGGTAGCGCGCGGAGCACCCTGTCAGTGGTTGACAGACCCTGACGGTGGTAGAAGCAGAAGCAGGAAACAGTTAGCGTTGCAAAGCTCCCTCATCGTATCCAGTGATGGGTGATTGAATCATTGTGCCGCTCCTTCACTCTTCATCCGGCTCTTCACCGGGTTCTCCCCCGGTTACCTTCACCAGGTCGATCTCGAAAATCAATACGCTGTTAGGCTTGATTCCACTGGAAGGATTTACATTTTCGCCATATCCTAACTCAGCCGGAATATAGATTTCCCATTTCGAGCCTTCGCTCATCAGCGTCAATGCTTCGGCAAAGCCGGCAATCACATTGCCGGGCTGGAAATTTACCGTATCGCCACGCTCCCTGGAGCTGTCGAAAACCTTCCCGTCAATCAGGGTTCCGTGATAAACCAGCGCTACATCATCGGTCATTCCGGGTTTAGCGCCTGTCCCTTCCTTGATCACTTTGTACTGCAAGCCGTCCGGAAGGATTTGTACGCCCGGTTTCGTGGCATTTGCTGCCAGGAAATCCTGTCCTTCCTTCAAATATTTGACATTCGTTTTTGTCTGCAACCCGGTAAAATACTTCTGCATCAACAGTCCTATTTCCTCATCACTCAGGTTGGCCGGCGTTTTAGCCATAGCATTGCGCAAGCCGCTCGACATGATATACACATTCACGTCAACTCCCGCAGCTTCTAACTGTTTTCCATACATATACCCCAAGTAATAACTCACCGAATCAGTATCTGTTTCCAGTTTGATATTTTGAGCGTCCGCTTGCGGAACACTCAACCGATACATCATCGCCAATGCAAAAAGAATTTTCAAATGTTTCATGATTAGTCCGGGAATTAACAAATTAATTACACAAATTTGAATACGTTTATAAAAGAGACCATACAAACAAAGGCCCAAAGGTAACATTTTTTTATTGCATCATCCGAATTTCATTTGAACCTTATGCGAAAGGCGGAAATTGCTCCGCGCTTCAAAAAAAAGGAATCCATCTTATCACAAGAGGGATTCCCCAAGTTATTCTCCCAAAAAACGATTGATTATTCTGGAGTTTTTGGGGTAACATCTATATACTTTCGACAAAGGTAACGCATATTTATTAGATAAACCGAATTTCATTTGAACTTTATGCAAAAAAAATCATCGAAAGCAACAGTATATCATTTTTAGGTATTGTTAAATTGGCATAGATTCGATAAAACCATATAACTGAAAAATAACAGTTTAAATCTCAAATTTTGTCCAAAAACTACATGAATTTAACAATACCCATTTTTATTACAACCATTAGAATGTATTTTTGTGAAACATGGTTCTCTTTTCGTTATATATTACAATGAAATGCTTATTTTTGCCGTGTGAAACAGAGTCATTTTACAGGTTTCGATTATGATTATAGAATGTAGGGCTTATGCCCGTGCCGGGTTGTTGGGAAACCCGTCCGACGGATATTTTGGAAAAACAGTTTCGATTATTGTCAAAAACTTCGGGGCGATCGTATCGCTATACCAGACTCCTGAACTGGTGATCGAGGAAATGGAAGTCGACCGGAACAGTTTCCGCAATATATACCATCTGACCGATACCATTAGACGAAGCGGTTATTATGGAGGTCGGCGCTTGATTAAAGCCGTGATCAAGCGTTTTTGCGAATATTGCGATTTGAACCGGATCAGGCTGGCAAACAAGAACTTTACCATCCGGTACGAGTCGTCCATACCGCGCCAGGTAGGCATGGCCGGCTCCAGCGCGATCGCTACCGCCGCCATGCGCGCCCTGATGCAGTTCTACGATGTACAGATACCCGTCGAAATAGTACCCAGCCTCGTACTTGCTGCCGAAACCGAGGAACTGTCAATTAATGCCGGCTTGCAGGACAGAGTGATACAGACGTACGAAGGATGTGTGTATATGGATTTTGACAGGAAATACATGGAAAAGCACAACCACGGCAAGTACCAGCGATTAGATCCCGCGTTGCTTCCCAAACTGTACATGGCCTATAAAATCGACCTGAGCAAAGTGTCGGGGCCTGTATTCAACAACCTGAAAGAGCGTTACAACAATGGCGACGAATTGGTACACCAAACCATTCGCGAGTTGGGCGAAGTAGCTGTGGAAGGCAAGCAGGCCCTCATCAACAGGGATTACAAGACCTTGAACCAGTTGATCGATTACAATTTCGACCTTCGCTGCAAGATCATGAACATCTCCGAAAGCAACATGGAGTTTGTGCGGATTGCGAGGGCTTCAGGCGTTTCGGCCAAATTTTCCGGCTCGGGCGGCGCCATCATCGGTATGTATCCCGATGACGAAACTTTGAGCAAACTGGTGGTAAACCTTAAAAAAATCAATGCAAGAGTAATTAAACCGTATGTATTATAACCGTTTCAACGTTTGATATTCAATCGGGCAAAGCCAGTAACCTGAAATTTCAAACTTGAAACTTGAAACTCGAATTATATCAATGATCAGAAAAGCAGTTATTCCCGCAGCAGGACTCGGGACCCGTTTTTTGCCTGCAACCAAGGCGCAGCCGAAGGAAATGTTGCCCATCATCGACACGCCCACGATACAGTATGTGGTGCAGGAATGTGTTGATTCGGGTATCGAAGACATTTTGATTATTTCAGGGAAAGGCAAGCGTTCCATCGAAGATCACTTTGACAGGAACCCCGAACTGGAAGCGCGGATACAGGAACTGGAGGACGAAACGCTGTACAACCAGCTTCGCCACATCGAGGATATGGCCAATATACACTTCATCCGCCAGAAGGAGCTTAACGGCCTGGGCGATGCCATCTACCATGCCCGGTTCCATTGTGGTGACGAGCCTTTTGCAGTGCTGCTGGGCGATACCATCATCAGTTCGATTATTCCGGTTACCCAGCAGCTGATTGATGCTTATGACCAATATCACCAATGCGTCATTGCTGTGGAGCGTGTTCCCTGCGACAAGGTTTCGCGCTACGGGATTGTGGGCGGCACGCATCTGAACGACCGGATGATGCAACTGTCGGAACTGGTGGAAAAGCCCGACCGTGACAAGGCGCCATCCGATCTGGCCATAGCAGGACGCTACATCCTCACGCCGCAGATTTTCTCGGCCATTGAACGTACCGAACGCGGAAAAAGCAACGAAGTGCAACTGACCGATGCCTTGCGTCTGCTCCTGAAACAGGAAAATATCATCGCTTCGACGATTGAAGGCAAACGATACGATATGGGCAATAAGCTCGATTTCCTGAAAACAACCGTGGAGTTTGCCTTGCGCCGCCGCGAGTTTGCTGCACCATTTGAGGCCTTCCTGCGCAAAACCATCGAGGATATTGATGATGCGCGGGCAAATGCTTAATCTCGCACAAAAACGCAAAGATACGCATGCTTGGCGACGATGACGAAGCATGTGTATCTTATCGGGTATCTTTTAAAAGTTTCTTTGCAGCAACCGCGGCGCCGATAATTCCGGCTTCATTCAACAGTTGGGCAGGAACGATTTGGGTACGCGTTTCGAAAGGGATACCGTTTTTTTCAAGTTTTTTAGCCAATCCGCCGCCGATAACGATCAAATCGGGCCAGAACATATCTTCCACATAGTTGAGGTAGATTTTCAGACGCTGCATCCATTCATCCCATGTAAGGTCGAAATTTTTACGGGCGGCATCCGAAGCCCATTTTTCTGCATCGTCAACGCCGCCGGGCAAGCAGAGGTGACCCCACTCGCAGTTAGGAACCAGCTTGCCTTGCGTGAAAAGCGAACATCCAATGCCGGTACCTACAGTCAACATGATGACTGTACCCTTGTTTTTGCGACCTGCACCGTATTTCATTTCGGCCATACCTGCCGCATCGGCATCATTAACAGCCACACATTTATTGCCGGTGCGTTTTCCAACTAATTTTTCCAGGTCAACATTCAGCCAACCGTTGTCGACATTTGCCGCGGTTTTAACTGCCCCGTGTTGTATGACGCCCGGAAAACCGATACCGACAGGGCCTTTCCAGCCAAACTTTTTAGCGATCTGCCTGATCGTATCTACTACGGCTTCGGGGGTCGATGGCTCCGGCGTGGGTATTCGGCACCTGTCGGTAGCCATCTCTCCTGTTTTCACATCAACAATTGCGCCCTTGATGCCGGATCCACCAATATCGACGCCCAATACAAACTTTGATTTCATAGGTAAGTAAACGGTTTTGATTTTACCAGATGATCTTCATTTTTTAAACAGACAAACCTACATGTTTTTTATAAAAAAACCATTCCTCTCAAAAAATATTTATCGCATGGGCTTGCCGGTCGGCGTCCGGACTGTTGTCGTGTGTTTCACCCGAACAGGGCATTAGTCCAACCGTTCCCTGATAAACGTTCCGTCCTCGCGGAACCATGCTTCATACTCGATTTTTCCCTTTTCGACTTTTACTTTGTACCCCGCAACAGACCCCTGATAAAATTTTTCGACATCGTCGATCCTGAATTTCGGGTATTTTTGGCTGACTGCGTTTTTTACAACGGCAGGCAACGACGACACCCTCACATCGAAGATATACATCAGCAGGTTGCCCGAAGCATCGTACCAAGCTTCGTAATCGGTAACCCGGATGTCGAAATCCACTTTGTAGATATTGTTCGAAACTTCCCAGTCAATATCTCTTGCATTGGGGAAATGGCCGACAAATGCGCGGCTGATGACTTCCGGAGCAATAACATCCCTGTCGGACGCGGCATGGTAGGATTCGATCATGGCATCAATCTGCTCATCCGTATAAACCACACTGATAGCCGGCGTTTGTGAAACCACCGTGTGGGAACAGGCAAATAAAACGATACTTACTGATACCGTCGTCAAAAATTTCATGATTAAGTTCATTTTCTTACAATTTTTCAATGAATACCGGATGATCCGGTCCTCGCCGCTTAACGGTCGGACGAACGTAACATCGCTGTCTGTCGACCTGCCGTTCGATTTTTCCACAAATAAAGAATCAAATAAAGTTTTCATATCGTTACTTTTTTAATGAATAATGACTGCAAAGTACGGGAGCAAATCTGAAAACAATTGGGAATAAAAATAAATTTTCCTGATAAATTTCATTTCCCGCAGAATTCACGGATTTTCGCAGGTTTCTTAACCCGTTTTTCTGCGATTATCGGGGAAATGAATGGTAATGATGTGTTGCCGGTCGTATTTGTAACTGATTTCCATGCCATACAAATCGGTGATGGACTTGACAATGGATAAGCCCAACCCTAATGTCTGCGATTGATCGGAGCGGGTTTGATAACGTTCGAAAATATCGTCGCCCTGCACATGATGATTACCGTCGTTGGCAATGACAATTGTGTCGGTTGAAAAGCGGGCGCGAATGGTTCCTTCCGGGATGTTGTGCGATATGGCGTTTTTCACCAGGTTGGATACCATGATCAGCGCCAGGTCGGGGTTCATTGAGCAAACGGGGTTCCCCTGCCTGTATACATCAAGTTTCAGCCTGCGATGTTCCGTCAGTTCCCTGTAATCGTCGAACACCTGCATGAAGATATCCGAAAGGTCGAGTTGCCGGCTTTTCGGAAATTGTTTGTTTTTGATTTTCGAGAGCAGGAGCAGACTGCTGTTCAAACGTTTCATCTTGCCGAGGATATTCAGGGCGGAACTGATTTCTTTCAACGGTTCGGGTTGTATATCCTGCCGGTTGATCAGCAGTTCCAGTTTCCCGATCACAATGGCCAACGGGGTTTGCAGCTCATGGGCCGCATTTTCAATGAATCTTTTTTGTTCGTTATAGATCCGGATGTTGTTCTCCAGCAATTTCTTCACCGAATTGTTCAGAGCATTGAATTCCTTGACCTGTGTTTTCGGAAAGTCAATCATACCGGCCTCATCCAGGTTGAAATGCTCCAACTTTTCCAGCAAATGGAAAAATGGCCGGGTAGCCCGCCTGATCACTTTTTTCCCTGTGAAGATAAGCGTCAATGCCAATACGAAATAAAACGCTATCAGCGAATAGAGTATATTTTTGATCAGGTCGTTGCTTTCTACATTCGAGGTAAAAATTTTCAACGTGTAGTATTGCCCGTTCAAATCGCACCGAAAAGCTGTTTCGAGCAGCCTGACCTCTTCCTCCTCCTCTTCGGTGGCGAAATACACCATACCGGTATAGGCGCGTTCCTCCAGATGCTTCACCGAATCGTAATCCGCCTTTTTAACGATGATGTTCAACGGATTGTGTTTCTCCATATCGTTGACGAACCCCGGTTCGGTATTGGCTTGCCGTATAAATTCCTGTTTCAGGTTGATCAGTCCTTCATCAATACCGTCGTATATCTCGTATATCTGCATCAGAAAACAGGCAACCGACCAAACGCCTATCACCGGCAGCATCATGCCTAACAAACGGTATACAAGGTGATCGACGAGTTTCATGAGTCAATGATCAGTTTATATCCTACACCGTACACGCTTTTCAGCCGAATGTCTGCATTGCCGTCCTTCATCTTTTTCCGGATATTCTTGATCTGTGCGTAGATGAAGTCGAAATTATCCGCGTTGTCGATATGATCGCCCCACACATTTTCGGCAAGCGCCTCGCGGGTGATCAAGCGATTGATATTGGCGGCAAAGAAAACCAGGATGTCAAACTCTTTGCGGGTCATCTCCAGGGGCCGTCCGTCGACCGAAACCTGGCGCCGCGTGTGGTTGAGCAACACGTTTCCCAGCGCCAGCACATCTTTCCCGTCGAACTGCTTGCGGCGCAGCACGGCTTTGATGCGCGCATGTAACTCTGCCATGTGGAAAGGCTTGGTCAGGTAATCGTCAGCCCCGAGTTCAAGCCCTGAGACCTTATCGTCAATGGAGTTTTTTGCCGAGATGATGATCACATTTGCAGTGATCCCGTTTTTCTTCATTTCATCGAGTATCCTCAGGCCGCTCCCCCCGGGCAGCGAAATATCGAGCAGGATACAATCGTATTCGTAGACCAGCGCCTTTTCGATGCCCGACGAATAATCGGTTGCCGTTTCCACCAGGTATTTTTCCGAAAGCAACGACGCTTCGATGGATTTTAGCATTTCGTACTCATCTTCTACAACCAATATTTTCATAACTTTCCGCTGATTCCGCTGATTACGCCTGTTCCAATATTTTTATAATTTCCCGCTGATTTACGCTGGTTTTTACTTGTTTGTTCCGGGGTTAACCTCGACATTCACGATTTCAAATTCCGTATCCGTTGCAATAATGTGGGATGCGAGTAATGGAAAAAGACATAAAGCGGATGTGGGGTCAGGTTCGAAAGATTGTTGACCGACAGCTTCTTCAGCGAACTGATCAATGCATTCCCCATCCCGAATCGGGTGGCAAAGTTATCGGCCTGGTATTCGTTTTTCCGCGAAAGCGTGTTCATCATCAACCCAATGATCACCGATATGGGGCTGTACAGGATACCGAAAGCGATAAGCCCGATATGGAAACTGGCGCCGGATACGCCCAATGCTTGCGATAATACCGGCTGTGACACAAACAGCGAGAAGATGAATAGCATGATCCCCGTCTGGATAAACGACAGGATCATGGCGCTGATGATGTGTTTCTTCCGGTAGTGCCCAATTTCGTGCATCAGGACGGCTACAATCTCATCGGTCGACAATTCCTCGATCAATGTATCGAACAGTACAATCCGCTTTTTATGTCCTATCCCGCTGAAATAGGCGTTGGCCTTGGTGGAGCGCTTCGATCCGTCGATGGTATATATCTTGTCGATGTGGAAATTGGCCTGTTCGGCGTGGCAGGTGATCCGATATTTGAGATCGCCGTCCTCGAGCGGTTTCTGTTTATTGAACAGGGGCACAATCAGCGAAGAGTAAAAAAATGTCATGAACAACACGAATATCGACACCAGCAACCATGCCCACAGCCAGAAATAGACGGTAGTTTGCAGGTAAAACCAGATCACAGGCGCCATAAGTACACCGCCAATGATCCCGGTCAACAACCAGCCTTTCAGTTTATCGGCGATGAAAAGTCCCGGGGTGGTTTTATTGAATCCGAAGCGTTGCTCAACCACAAAGGTATCGTACACGGCAAAGGGCGTATTCAGTATATCGATTGCCAGCCCCAGTATACCGAAGAAAATCAGGGGATGCAGTATCGGGTGCGTAGTGATGCCGGCCGTCAGGCGATCCACCCGGGAAAACCCGTCGAGGAAGAACATCCCCAGGATCCATATCAGGTTAAAGGCGCTGCTGATCCATCCGAAGCGGATATTGGCACGCTCGTATTTCTGCGACTGCACATACTTTTCCGTGTCGTACAGGTCTTTCAATTCTTCGGGAACCTTTTCCGAAAGGTTCCTGAAATTCAACAGTTCGAGCCAGCTTTCGAGGATGAAGTCGGCAACGATGATGGCAACAAGAATGATGAATACGATTTGTGGCGTCATTCGGCAAATTTAAGGTGCGGTTTGCTGGTCAAGCTGTTTCTGATGCTGCTGTCTTTCGCGCAGGAGGTTGAGATAATCTACCGTTTTGAATTTCCGTTTCAGGTTCGTCGATTTTTGCGCCCACCGGACGGCTTGATCCAACTGGTTTTGAAATTCGCAGGCTACCGCCATGTTATAGGTAATTTGGCCTTTTGTTCTTTTTTGTCCGCTTTTACGGCACGATAACAGCATGGTTTCCCATATATCGAAAGCTCTTCCATAGCCGTCGTTTTGCATGGCCGTGTATGCTTGCTGCGACAGTTCCGGAAATTTATTGACCATATATATGGGGCGCACTCCTGTATGCCACTGCGGTACAATCCGGGCGGCACAGTTCCGCGCCAGTGCAATACCCATATCCCACCAGGCATCTTGAATGTCGGGCAGGTTCGCCACAGCCTCCGCTTTTCCCGGGCGGGTGCCCGAAGGCCATACAATCAGGTCGCGATCGGTGTATTCGTCAAGCAATGCCCCTGATTTGTCGCTTACCGACCATTTTGCTGCATAATGCACATACAGATAGGCTTCCCATTCGAAATAAGCGTATTGCTGTCCGTAATAAGCATTGTCCACCTGTAGCCGGTCTAATCGCACCACCAGGTCGAAATCGGAAGACTCGGGGAGTTCGTTATCGTTTGTGATGTAGATGAAGAACCGGGCATCCTCATAACTGGGCGCGCCTTCCCAATACTGTTGCAACGAGAAGAGGATATTGGCAATCAGCGAGTCAGCCGGGACGCCTATGGCGCCGTCATTGGACATGATGGCATCCGAAAAAAGCTTTTGCGAAGCGCAGACGGCAATGTTCTTTTTAGGCCCTTCGACGATCAACCGCGCCGGTTGCAGTGTTTCAATCGGACAACGGCGCATGGTTACGCATGCCGAAAGGAACAACGGCACTAATGCGAAGAACAGGTATCGGATAGCGCAGGCCAAAGTATTCAAAAGAGAATCGGTTTTGATAGATGCAAAAATATATCTTTTTGTTCATTCTGCAATACCGGAGGGTGAAATTCATTTTTTCATGGATAAGTGGGAAACCCTGTCGGCAGCCTTGCAGCCTGACAGGTCAGCACGCAAGCTTGCGTATAATCCGTTCACTCGAACACGCCTGCATCGAGTATCGTTCCGGGAACGTTCAGGAAAGGCGTCTTTCCGGTTTCGCCCGTAACCGGGTTGTATGAGAAGTAGCCGGCGCCGGCGGACTGCGTGGCCAGGCCAAACAGGATCAGGTCGCCGTAGCGGAGAATACTGTGCGAATAGGAATTGGAGCGCGGCAGGTCGAGCAGTGTAAGCGTCTGGTCGTACAGGTTGATTTTGAACGACTGTATCGGCAGGTCGTTGGCGTAGTCGATGGGATTGCTTGCATACGCGGGATTTTGCCCGAATATGTAGGCAGTGCCGTTGCGGTCGTACATAAAATTGGTCAGGACGACGTGTTCGCCCTGTATTTCGGGGATAACCCTGTCGGTGATATTGAAGAAATAGTCGGGATCGAAATCCGTCGAGCCCTTTTTGATGCGCAGGAAGCCGCTCTTTTGCCCGGGCGCGTAGCCGTAGGAAGCGTAACACATGACATAGATATCGCCTTTTTCGTCCCGGTACATTCCCTGATTTCCGAAGAAAGAAGCGCCGGTGCCTCGCAGGTCGCTGATGAACTTTTCGGGTCTGTCGGTCGCCGCATTGATGACGATCATGTAGGCACCGTCGTGCGACAGCGGTGGAGACGACAGTCCGAGGCAGCCGACAAAAACCTTTCCATCGCGTTCCATCATCCCCAGCGGATTGGGCGTGGAACTGCCGTTAATGCCATATTCGGGCTTGGCAAGGTCAATCTCGCCGGTTTTCTGCATCGTCGAGGGGTTAAAGATAATGATTTTGTTTTCCAGCATTAGGCTGGCATACGCCTTTGCGTCTGAGAAAAACAGGATGTTGCCCGCTCCCGCCTGATTGTTTTGCGACAGCGTCAATTCGCCGTCAGGCATCAGGCTGCCGTCATCCTGACGGGTAAAGCGTTTGATGACGGGCGGCATGTAAGCATTCGGGATGTTGAACGCCCAATCTTTGTATACTTCCACGTAAGGCGAGGCGTACACCTCATGCGCCAGAGCGAGCGACGCCGTTCCGCCGTTCAGTAGGCTTTCTCCCACCGGGACGATGTAGCCTACGGTAGATTCGCTGGCGCTCATGTCTATGGCAAGTACTAATTTAGCCCTGTCCGTGACGTCTTCGCTGGAGTTGTCTTTGTCGCAAGCGACAAAACAGGATGCTGCAAGGAGCATCGTACATGTAAAATTCACTGTCTTCATTTGATATAAAATTTAAAATTTGTTTGTTATGTATACTATTCATGATGCCCCTGCGTAAACCGCTTTATGATTCATCGTTCTTTCCTGATCACCATTTCAGTGTAGTCAACCTCAGTTTTGCCTGTACGGTTCGCCCTGCCAGCGGGTAGTTCAGGTTGGTCAGCTCTTTTGAGTTGAAGAGGTTATGACATTCTATTGAGAACAGTACGCGCCGGTCGAGAATGGCGTATTCCGCCCCGACGGTATGTATGCACGACGAGGGAATAACGAAATTCTGATTGACTGTCAGGTTGTAGCCGTAGTAATATTTGTCGGTATATCCGCCCTCGTAGTAGAAGCGGCTGTACTGCCTGCGTCCGCCGAAAAGGTTGTCCCTGCGGTAGTCCGCCGACCAGTTGACGAAGAAAATGGGGATGTGCGGGATTTGCATGTCATAAGCGACATTGGGCGTTTGCGTTCCCGCCACGTAGCGCGCCTTGTCGATAGACCTCTGGTACGTCGCGTTCACCATCAGAAACCACTCGCGGCTGACGTCCCACTTCACCTCCATGTCGGCGCCCCACAGCAGGGCTTTCCCCACGTTGTAGTAACCCATGTAGTAGTTGGCGCTACGGGTCATCATCATGTCGCTTACGGACATGGCATACACGTTGGCTTCCATTTGCAGGCGGCGAAAGCCCTCGTAATAGCGGTCGAACATCACGCCGAGATTGTAATTGTTTGCCTGTTCGGGGCGGAGCTTGGTATTGGGGATAATCCTCACGCGGTCGCCCAGCAGTTCTTCGCTTCTGGGGAGACGGTAGTTGTGCTCCAGCGCCAGTTTCAGCAGCCATGAGCGGGCAAAGTCATACTTTACCGCCAGGCTGTAACCGCCATGGTGACGCCGCTCATTGGCCTCGTCGGGCATGGCGTTTGTTCCGTAGCTCAAGTCTACCGTCTTTCCGCGCACACCGTAGAAGTAATGACGTCCGGTGAGCAGCGTGGTGACGCGACGGTCGAACCACTTGTTTTCAAGGTTGAACGACGAGATCATGGTGGCGATGCCGGTGGTGAAGCCGCTGTAATGCGTATTCAGGTAGCGGTCGGCAAGCGTGTCGTTGGTTTCCGTGTGGACGAAGCGGAAATCATTGTTCAGGTTGATGCTCATGTCGGGCAAGAGGCGATATTTCAGGTTGAGGTTGTAGCGGTAATCCTGCATCCTGTCGTCCGAGAGATTGGGCACGGAGCCTATCTCCCCGCGGTACGTATTCAGGAAATACCCGCCGTAAAAGTCGTAAGTACAGGACGACGTATCGTTGAGGTGGTTAACGCCGTAGAGCGCCATTCCCCGAAGCTTCATGTCCATCTTTTCCGTCAGGAAGCTTTTCTTTTCGAGCTTTAGCGTAGAGCCGGCGAGCCATCCGGCTGTGCGCGCGTGACGGATGTTTGCCTGTATGCCCTGTACTTCCCTGTCGCTGGCGTAAAACACGTTTTCGATTTCAAACTTGTCGAAGTACCTTTCCTTAAATTCAAGCGTTACCGCACCGTACAGTTTGCGAAAGCGGTCGTGGTCCCGTTTAACAGTCAGTCCGGACGTGTAGGGCGACTGCATCGAGTAGTTGTTCAGAGCGTGTTCGCCGCCAATCATGACGGCGGAATACATTTTGGCTTTTGGAAAATAATGCTTGTAAAGCAGGCTGCCCTCCTGCACGCCATACGACTGGAGGCTGTACCACGCATCGTAGTAGCTGCCTTCCGGCTCAACGGTCACCACGTTAATGGCGCTGCCCAGCCCGTCGCCGCCAAATTCGGGCGGGACAATGCCCTTGTAAATCTCTATCCGTTCGATGAACTGTAGCGGAAGGTCGTTGATGGAGAACGAGCCGTCGGGTGTGTTCAGGGCATGACCGTCCATATAGATTTGCACGCGGTTGCCTTCCAGCCCGCGCACGTTGATTTTCGTGTCGCTGCCTGCGCCGCCCG
Organism: Bacteroidales bacterium; assembly: GCA_031265445.1. Lineage (GTDB taxonomy): Bacteria > Bacteroidota > Bacteroidia > Bacteroidales > UBA4181 > JAIRLS01. Next base: position 20,391 of record JAISCQ010000109.1, on the reverse strand, counting down.
TCCGGCGCACTTTCACGCCGGTCTGGTGATTGATAACCTCGGCAATGGACGTCCCGCGTCCCGCAAGCAGTTTGCCGTCGATTACCGACACGGGAACGCCCTGTTCGCGGGCTTTTTTCATCTCTTTCCGCTCGTAGCGCGCTTCGACTGTTACCCCGTTCATCATAATCAGATCCTCCTCCATGCACACATTGAGCGTTTTGGTTTTTCCATCGTAGAGGTCAACGGTTCGGGGTTCGCTTTTCATTCCCGTAAAGGAAAATACCAATCGATGACTGCCGACATCAAGCGTGGAGAATGAATACCGTCCGTCGCTGTCGGTAACCGTACCGATGGAGGTCCCGTCAATCCGCACCGATACTCCTGAAAGCAGTTGACCGGTACTGCAATCAACGACTCTTCCGGACAATGCCTGCCCCTGCACAACCGGAAAAAGCCCTGCCGCTATCATCACAAAAAGGGATAAAACACACCTGATTATCCTCATTTTCCGGGATTGTATCTGTCCTGAAAATCGTCTACCAAACAGGCGTTTGTCCATCAAACCGAATTTGATTGGATCCGTACAGCCTTTACAGGTCACATTATCTCAGGGAAAGGTTGATGCCTCCGAATACCGTAACTCCCGGCATCGGATAATCATACACAATGGCGTACGACTTACCGGTAAGGTTTTCGCCTTTCACGAATACGTCCAGCCATTTCAACGGACGATAAGAAACTTTTGCATTCCATAAGCCGTAGCTTTCCTTATGCGGGTCGGTTTCCGCCGGAATCGGGTTTTGCGTATACAGGTCGTGCACATATTGATAATTGGCGCTCAACGTCCACTTGTGCATCCGGTAGCTTGCCGCAATGTAAGCCTGTTGTCCGGGAGCGGATAAAATTGGTTTTTCCGCATGCAAATACGAATAATTTCCCTGTATATTCAGATTTTTCAAGGCGTTCCATCGCAGGGAAAATTCAATGCCCTGATTCTTGAAATCGCCCGCGTTCAGATTTCTTCCCATCTGGGTCATGATCAGGTTGCTCCCGTCGGCGATGTAGCCGGTAAGTTCAGCCGTGAGGCGTCCCTCGAAAAAGCCCTGCCCGACGGATACTTCATAGTTGATCATGCGTTCGGGCTGCAAATCCGGGTTATGCGGCGGGAACATGTACATTTCCCGGATGGTCGGGCTCCGGAATCCCTTGGAAACAGATGCTTTCAATACGGTATGCCGTAGCGGGCGGTACGATAATCCCGCCTGCGGCACCCATTCGGTACCGAACCTTTCACTGTTTTCCAAGCGTACCCCGACATTCAGGGTCAGCTTTTCAAACAGGGTTTGCTGCATGATCACATAACCGCCCAGTTCGTAGAGCGAGGTGTCGGGCAGCAGCACAAGATTGGGGGTAGCATCCGTATAATCGTTCCATGCATGGCCGCCGAAACTTTTGTAATCAATGCCGGCAGTAATCATATTTCCTGTAAAGGGTCGGAAAGTCTGGTAAAACGTGATACCATAATTATGGTCGGTGGAGCGATAAAAGAAATTCGTGGGAGCGCCGCCTTTACTGTAGCCATCATTCACTTTATGGTCGCCGAAATTATAGAAGAATTTAAGCGCCCCGCTTAGTTTCCCGTAATTGTTTTCTACTGTCACGGAAGCCACTCCTCGGAGGATGTCGGCCGTATTGTTGATCATCGTGTCCGCAGTCGTTCCCGGGTTTTGTGCTTCGTATGAGGCAAGACTCGCGTCGCCCCATACCTGGAAATGCTCATTCAGTTGATAACCCAGTTTCAAATAGCCGTTGGTAATAGCGAAATCCGAATTGGAGCGGTGTCCATCGGTGCGGTCATGATTGACGGACAGGTAGCCGTTGAATTTTCCCTTTTTTAATCCGCCGTTGGCCATATACTTCTGCGTGTTGTACGAACCATACATCACACGTCCGTTGGCGTTCCAGCCTTCGGTATTTTGCCTGCGCGTGATGATGTTAATGACGCCTCCCATGGCATTCGACCCGTACAGTATGGAGGCCGGTCCGCGGATTACCTCTACCTTCTCCACGTCCGACGCTACGTATGCATCGGGGAGATGATGCCCCATGACGCCCATGTATTGCGGATGTCCGTCAATAAGCACCAGGACTTCGGTAGTGGGACTGCCGCCCACGCCGCGCATGGTGATGCCGCCCGTACCGCCGGCAGCTACGCCAAATCCCGTTACGCCGCGCTGCGTTACAAACAGACCCGGTACACGTTCGGATAATACCGGCAACAGGGCCGATTCGCTGCTTTCCTCTATCTCGGCCCGGTTAATCACAGAAATAGTCATCGGTACATTGTTGCGGTTGACCGAAGCGCGCGTAGCGGTTACTACTACCTCGTCGATATCGCGATGTATCGTATCCTCCTGTGCCGACAGGCCGTTGGAGATCAAAAGAAAGAATGAAACTGTCAAAAAGGAAAATTTTTGTACCATCTTTTTAAGTGCTATTGTTTTATAAAATCGTGTTACTATATATGCAAAAAAATATGCTAACCTGTGATTTCGTCGCTTTGGGTCATCGCTAACTTGCCGTGCTTTATTCCTTTCAAACCGATCAGTTTATCGGCCAATTCCGTCAACCGGCACGCCTGTCCCCGCACGGCAATAATTTCCATACAGGTTTCGTGCGAAAGATGGAAATGTTGCACAGCCAATATTTCCTTGAAATAATCGTGCTGGATGTCGACGATGCGGTTTCCCAATTCGCGCCGGTGGTGGTCATACAGCAATGTAACGGCGCCTGCAACGGTATGATTGCACTGCCATTTCCGCTCCACCAGATTCCGTTCAATCAATTGACGGATGGCCCGTGAGCGATTTGGAAAATTATTTTCGACCACATAATTATCCAAAGCCTCCAGCAATTCGCTTTCCAAAGAAACACCAAAACGGGTTACAGCCATAATGACACCAAATTATTAAATCGTGCCGCAAAAATACATTAATTATTACAACCTACAAATCAATTGAGTGATTTTTATATTTTTTTAATTTTTTTAATGATGAATAGTTTCGAACATGTGACTGTTGCATTTTAAAGATACCTCTGATTTACATCCATTTGTAAATCTTATCCGAACGCCGGACAGGTTGCGGCAAAGGCATCGAAAACACATCGCCCTTAACGGTTTGCTCTACCGGTTTCAGATTGACGCGTATTTCAGGCACTACCATTTCCACTACGCCGGTAGTAGGCCCGATCACCAGAATATGATCACCCACCGAGAGGGAACCGGATTGCATCTGGAATTCGCCTACTCCAAGTTTCGTAAGATAGTTGCCGCATAAAGCGATATATTCTTTTCGCCGGGTAGCTTTCGAGCCGTGCACGTCGTTCAGCTCGGCCATACTCTTTCCCAAATAGTAACCATCCCAGAAACCACGGTTGAATACGGTTTGCAGTCTTTCGGTCCACTTGGCTACCCTGGGTGCGTCGCAGGCGCCGATGCAGTATGCTGCCAAAGCTTCGTGGTAACATTCTCCCACTGTTTTCACATATTCAGGGCCACGAGCACGACCTTCCACTTTAAACACCCGTACGCCTGCCTCAATCATTTTATCGATAAACCCGATGGTGCACAGGTCCTTGGGCGACATGATGCAGGAATTGTCAACAGCTAACCGGCGACCGGTTTCATGATCCACCGCCGTGTAGGACCGGCGACAGATTTGTACGCACCCGCCCCGATTGGCGGAACGGTTGTATTCGTGCAGGCTCAGGTAACATTTGCCCGATACAGCCATGCAAAGAGCGCCGTGACAAAACATTTCGATCTCCACCAACCGACCGGATGGCCCGGTAATATGATTCTCCCGTATAAACGTACTGATCCCGGCCACTTGTTCCAGATTGAGTTCACGGGCAAGTACCATCACATCGCAATACTGTGCAAAGAACTGCACGGCTTGCCGGTTGCTGATATTCAACTGGGTGGAAGCATGCACTTCCAGACCGATTTGTCTCGCATACAGGATGGTCGCCATGTCGGAAGCAATGATGGCATCAACCCCGTAACGGAAGGCGGCATCGGCAGTTTCCTGCAAGGCTTCCATATCGCTGTCGTAAACCACGGTATTGAGCGTCAAGTAGGTTTTGACGCTTTTTTCGCGGCAGGTAGCAACAATCTGCGCCAGATCGTCAGGCGAAAAGTTGGCAGATGACTGCGAACGCATGTTGAGGCCACCCGTACCGAAGTACACAGCATCGCACCCGGTTTGCAACGCGGCTGCCAGCGATTCCCACGAACCGACAGGCAGCATCAGTTCGAGGGAGCCTCTATTCGGCCACATCCACGAGGAGAGTTTCCGATTCATGCGGCATTTCAAATTTCAAATATTTGATGGTAAATCCTTTATCTATAAACATTTTTTCGTAATAAGTCTGTACGGATAAAATATCATCAGCGTATCCCGAATGGTATAAATCATCGGTACAGGTAATTATATTCAATTTATTTAATTCTAAAACTTTACATGTATACTCAAACAGGCTTTGACTGTCGGTTTTCAGGTGGATCGTTCCTCCCGGCTGCAATATCTCGCGGTACAACTGAAGGAATCGTTTAGAAGTGAGCCGTTTGTTGGCACGGCTTTGTTGCGGTTGCGGGTCGGGGAAGGTGATCCATATTTCGGACAGTTCGCCGGTCGCAAAACTTGACCGGATAAATTCGATGCGCGTGCGCAGGAAAGCCACATTAGCCAAATTGTTTTGCAAGGCGTCTGTAGCGCCCACCCACATGCGCGATCCCTTGATGTCTACGCCAATAAAGTTCTTCCCGGGATATTTACGCGCAAGGGCAATGGTGTACTCGCCTTTGCCACAGCCTAATTCCAGCGACAACGGGTGGCGGTTGCCGAAAATCTCGTCCCCCCAACGGCCTTTCAACCTGAAGTCGGTACGGAACACTTCTTCAAATTTAGGCTCTATCACATTGGGATAAGCGGCCATGTCGGCAAAACGCTTGAGTTTGTTCTTTGTCACGGGCTTAGATATATATTAATGTTTGCGGCAAAAATACATAGTTTTATCGAAATACCACACTGCCTCCGCTGAACGTTTCGCAGCAGGGATACAGAGAGCTACAAAGCGACGGCACAAAAATCAAAAAATTTAAAGACAAAAAGTCAAAAATTATTCGTAATATTGCCTTCTCGTTTTCGGGGGTTATCTTATTGAAAACAAGTAATCTTTATCATCAAAATATACTAAGAATGAAGTTTGTCGTATCAAGTACCGAATTGCTGGGCCATTTGCAGGCTATCAGCAAGGTTATCAACAACAAAAACACCCTGCCTATCCTTGACAATTTTCTGTTCAAGCTCGAAGGCAATACTTTGGAAATAACGGCTTCGGACCTGGAAACCACGCTGATCACACGGATAAAACTTGACAATGTATCCGAAGAAGGCGCTGTTGCTGTCCCTGCCAAATTTCTCACCGAGTACCTGAGCAAGTTTTCGGAACAACCGTTGAGTTTCGATATTTCCACTGAAAATTTCTCCGTCCGGATCAATTCCGAAACCGGCGAATCGAACATCATGGGTTACGACTGGGAGGATTTCCCGCAACTGCCCGCCCTCAAGCAGGACTTGGTTTTTCCTTTGCGCGTGCCGGCCGATGTAGTGTTGCAAGGTATCAGCAAAACGATCTTTGCAACGGGCGAAGACGAATTACGCCCGGTGATGAACGGCATCTTTGTGGAAATGACTCCCGAAAACATCACCTTTGTGGCATCCGACTCGCACATGCTGGTACGTTACCGCCGCACCGATGTAAAAGCCGACAGGGACGGCTCATTTATCCTTCCCAAAAAGCCGGCAGGGCTCCTGCGTACCGTATTGGCCAAGGAGCAGGGCGATGTGGAAATTTCGTTTGACGATAAAAACGCCATGTTCCGGCTTTCGGAATATGTTATGGTGTGCCGCCTGGTGGAAGGCATGTATCCGGCCTATAACTCGGTGATCCCGGTGGAAAACCCCAACAGGATGATCATCGACCGTGTGGAATTTCTCGGCTCGTTGCGTCGTGTGTCCATGTTCACCAACCAGGCAACCAACCTGGTGAAGATAGAACTGAAAGGCAACCAGATCATCATTTTTGCGCAGGATATCGACTTCTCCATTGCAGGGCACGAAACCCTGAAATGCCAGTATGACGGTGATAACATGAACATCGGGTTCAAGGCGAATTTCCTGGCGGAAATACTGGCCAACCTGTCGTCGACCGACATCAGCCTCGAAATGTCCGATCCGTCGCGCGCCAGTCTCGTGTTGCCCGTACAGACCGACATTGAGGGCGAAGATGTGCTGATGCTCATCATGCCGATGACTGTTGCCGAATAATCATTAAGGATAAGAGGTAAAAGGTGATATCCATGTTCTTGCCTTTTGCCTCTTCTTTTATCATCTCTAACCTCCTTTTGTTTCCGAATCATGAAACTGAATCTGAAAACCCCATTGATCTTCTTCGACCTCGAAGCGACCGGAATGAACATTGCTTCGGACCGTATTGTCGAAATTTCCTACTTGAAAATTTATCCCGACCAGCGCGAAGAGGCCAAAACTTTCCGAGTGAACCCCGTCAGACCTATCCCTCAGGAAACAACAGCCATCCATGGCATCAGCGACGAAGATATCAAAGATGCTCCCACCTTCAATGAGATTGCCGAAACGCTGGTACGTAGCTTCAAAGGATGCGATTTCGCAGGATATAGCTCCAACAAGTTCGACCTGCCGTTGCTTGCCGAAGAATTCCTCCGCGCCAATATCGATTTTGACTTGAAAAAGCATAAATTCATCGACGTACAGGTGATCTTCTACAAAAAGGAACAACGGACACTGAGCGCCGCCTACCGGTTTTACTGCAATAAAGAACTGGAAAACGCCCATAGCGCCGAAGCCGACACACGCGCTACCTACGAGGTGTTACAGGCGCAATTGGATATGTATCCCGATTTGCAGAACAACGTCGACAAATTGTCCGAATATTCGGCACATTCGCGTACTGTCGATTTTGTCGGTCGCATTGTGTATAACGATAAGGACGAAGAGATTTTCAATTTCGGCAAATACAAAGGCCAGACGGTTGTTTCTGTTTTAGCCAAAGACCCGTCATATTACCCGTGGATGATGAACGGCGATTTTCCCCGGCATACGAAAAATGTGCTGACTGCCATCAAGATGAGAGACTTTAATAAAAAATAACCCGTCAGACCTTTTCACCGGAGTTTCGAAAACGGAAACATACCCGCCGCGATCTGTTTCTCACCCGGCGTAACGCCCGGAAAAACGTGGAGTACATGAAATCCATGTGTCCATGGGTTCCAACGTCTGATCGTATTTTGCTTTTAATTGAAAGTCTTTCTCCTTCGATTTTTCGCGGACATTCATTTGCCGGATGCGTTTTAGGGGATTTTTTATGGTTCAGAAAAAAAGATATATTTTTGTAAGCTAAACGATCGTAAATGTTATACCATAGCACCAGTAAAAAAGCGCCTGCGGCATCGCTTCAGGAAGCAGTGACCAGAGGGTTGGCGCCCGATGGCGGACTTTATATGCCCGAACAGACAGGCCGTCTTGGCGACGACTTCTTCAAGCGCATGTACGACATGGATTTGCAGGAAATCGCACTGGAAGTTGCCGTTCATTTTCTGGGCGGCGACGTACCGACCGGCGATTTGAAGCGCATGATATGCGACACGCTCGATTTCCCTGTTCCTCTGGTGCATATTCACGATAAATTATATACACTCGAATTGTTTCATGGGCCTACGATGGCGTTTAAGGATATAGGCGCCCGGTTTATGGCGCGCCTGCTGGGATATTTTACCAGCCGCGACCGGCAGGAACTGAATGTGCTGGCGGCTACGTCGGGCGACACGGGAAGCGCCGTTGCCAACGGGTTTTACAAACTGCCCGGCATTCGGGTATTTGTGTTGTATCCCAAAGGTTTGGTAAGCTCCATTCAGGAAAAACAGTTCACCACTTTAGGCGAAAACATCACCGCTATCGAGGTGGAGGGAACTTTTGATGATTGTCAGGCAATGGTAAAGCGGGCTTTCGCCGACGAAGAACTGAACCGGCGCATGAAGCTTACTTCGGCCAATTCCATCAACTGGGCGAGGCTGTTGCCACAGTCGTTTTACTATTTCTGGGGAGTCGCCCAAATGGGACGCAGCGCTGACGACATTGTCTGCGCGGTACCCAGCGGCAATTTCGGTAACATCTGTGCCGGGTTGATCGCCAAACGGCTGGGGTTACCCATCGTTCATTTTATCGCCGCCACCAATATCAACGATATAGTGCCCCAATACTTGCAAACCGGTCGGTTTAACCCGCGTTCGTCTGTGGCTACCATCGCCAACGCCATGGATGTGGGTAAACCGAGCAACTTTGCGCGTATAGCCGAGCTATACGACCATTCGCACCAGGACATTTCGAGTGATGTGGAAGGCTTTGTGTGTACCGACCGCCAAATACTCGCTACCATCAAGGAGGTGTATGCAAACCGCAAATACCTGCTCGATCCGCATGGAGCAATCGGTTACCGGGCGTTGAAGAGTTACCTGGATGGTCATCCCTCGGAAACGGGCTTTTTTATCGAGACGGCGCATCCGGCAAAATTTACCGAAGCAGTTAAGAACGCAACGGGCGAAGACGTTGCCCTGCCTCCCAATCTGGCGCGTTTTGCCGACGGGAAAAAACAAACCGTGGAATTGCCGGCAACATTCGATGCGTTGAAAAATTATTTAAATAGTGAGAAGCGATGAAAAGCGATCTGTTAAACGTCAAAAAAGAACACGAAAACATCATCAAACGTAATGTCTTTGTGGAAAATAATCAATAATTGAAAATCAAAAACAGTCAATGATACTCCGTACGGAAAATCTGGTAAAAAAGTACCGCAGCCGGACAGTGGTGAAGGACGTATCGGTAGATGTATCTCAGGGCGAAATCGTGGGGCTGCTCGGGCCCAACGGCGCCGGAAAGACAACGTCGTTCTACATGATTGTAGGACTGATCACGCCCAATGAAGGAAAAATATTCTTGGATGATGCCGAAATTACCAAGGAACCTGTATACCGGCGCGCGCAAAAAGGAATCGGCTACCTTGCGCAGGAGGCTTCCGTATTCAGGAAACTGAGCGTGGAAGACAATATCCGTTCGGTGCTGGAAATGACCAATCTGCCAAAAGCCGAACAACGTGAACGCACGGAACATTTGTTGCAGGAATTCGGCCTCACCAAAATACGCAAGAGCCTGGGGATACAACTGTCGGGAGGCGAACGCCGCCGTACGGAAATAGCCCGCGCCCTGGCCATCGATCCGAAATTCATTCTCCTGGACGAGCCTTTCGCAGGAGTAGACCCTATTGCCGTGGAAGACATCCAGTTCATCATCTCCAACCTGAAAAAGAAAAATATCGGAATTTTGATCACCGACCATAACGTACATGAAACCCTTTCGATTACCGATCGCGCCTATCTGCTTATTGAAGGGAAGATTTTCAAAGCCGGAACCGCACAGGAACTGGCCGATGACAAGCAAGTACGAAAGTTGTACCTGGGTGAAAAATTCGAATTGCGCAGGTATGATGAATAATTTTTTGCGTATAAATGCAACATTTTTTTGTTAGATGCGTATAAATGCCCATGAGGTTGTGCTAAACAGGGTTTGAGTATACAAACATCAAATGTTGCAATAGTAGTATTTTTATAACGTATAGATTTTTTATTGTGGACATAACTAAATATATCTACGATTATTTGATGGAATACAACACATCCGTGATTGTTCCGGATCTGGGCTGTTTTACCATCGTTAACAAGCCTTCCGAAATCAAGGATGGTATTGTTATTCCTCCCGTTAAAACGGTAGAGCTTGATAGTGAAAACACCAGGGATGATAATGTCCTGACACTCTATATAGCGAAAAAGAAGAATATTTCCGTGGAGCAGGCTGCCAAAGAGGTGCGGGACTTTTACCAGCGTTTCTTTATACACAAGTTATTGCTCGAAAGAAAGATCACTTTTGACGAATTCGGTATATTTTTGCTGAATGAATATGGCATTGTATTCATACCTGATGCCAATTTTTTTAAGGACAATTATGGGCTTGGTGATGCATATATCCCGGGCGACGCAGCCCAACGCCCTCAGCCTGATCTTACCGCCGCGGCGCCATACACCCCCGTCACCCCGAGACCGACTGTATCGGAACCTGTGCAGGAACCGGATGCCAAATTCGAATCCGAAGGAAGCCTGTTCGATGCCGTTGACAGAACCCGCCTCCGTGAAAATACGGAACGCCGGCGTCCGGCGGCAGAGAAGCCTGTGCAGACTGCCCGTCCGGCAAGAACGACGCCTCCGCCCAAAAAGCGACAGGAGCAAATAAAAACCGGTCATCCTAACCTGAAGGTGTTGTGGATCATGCTTGCTGCCGTAGCCTTGGGTGTTGCCGGATATTTCGCTTACCCGATCGTTTACCCGAAGGTTACGTCATTATTCGATTCAAATATGTTTGCATCGAATGATACTGCATTCAATACGACTACTCCGGACAATGAGGAGAAGCCTTTATATGCCGATGAAACGGAAGCAGATACGCTCAACTCCGAGGTAGCGCTAACTCTGGATGATGCTACCGACAAAAAGAACGCCCTGAATCCGGCCGGCACAGCAGCTCCTTCGACTTCTCCGTCTCAATCGAAGCCGGCAACCGAGCCGTCAGCCCCTAAAGCCGCCGAATCGGTAACTTTTTCCCAATCGCAGAGTAGCGTGGGCAGCGGCGCTTATGTGCTGATCATAGGTAGCTTTGCCACATATTCGGCAGCCGAAGCATACGGAAAAGAGTTGCAGGCAGCGGGCATCGATTCCGAGATTGTTGATGCAGGCAACCAGCGGTACAGGATTTCGGTAGCCAGCTTCGACAATAAAGCAGAAGCGATCAGGCAGGCCAACCAAATGAAATCGAAGCCTTATTACGAGAAAGTATGGGTTGCAAGGAGGTAGATCTCCTTTTGTCCTGCAGTTATCAAAAAGATACCGCCACTCATGGCTGAATTTACAATTCAACTGTGGGTGGCGGCTATTTTAAAAAGAAACATTTCCGCTTTTATCGCCCATATATGAAAATCAACGACATTTGAAGATTTTAGAACTGTTCAAATACTCGGAAAATAATCCTATGATCTTTACCCAAGCTTCCTTTTGGGTATTTTTCATGATTACGCTGCTTGTTTATTCTTTTTTATACAGGAAAAATACCCGACGCAACACATTCCTGTTTTTGGTCAGTACCTATTTTTACTATAAATGCGGAGGGTACTATTTCGCATTGCTGCTATGGTCGGTTTTGTTCAATTATTTAGTGGGATTGGGTATTGCAAATGCCGGTATCAGGCGGAGGAAACGATTTATATTGATTGCCGGGGTGAGTTTCAACCTCTTGCTGCTGGCTTATTTCAAATATGCATATCTGTTTACGGGATGGATCAACAAACTGTTGGAAACATCCTTTGAGGTGAAGAACCTGTTTGCGGTATGGAGTAACAATACTGTCGGCACTCATTTCGATATTTCCGGGATCATTCTCCCGATAGGTATTTCCTTCTTCACGTTTCAGGCCATCAGCTACATTGTGGATGTGTACAGACAGAAAGCGCCTGTTGTACGTCATATCCTCGATTTTGGGTTCTACCTTGCGTTTTTCCCGCAATTGGTGGCCGGCCCTATTGTGCGGGCGGCGGAGTTTGTTCCGCAGATGTTCCGCAAATACCAGTTGCGGAAAGAGGAAATGGGGCACGCCCTTTTCCTGATCAGTTGCGGACTGGTTAAAAAGATCGTTATTTCCGACTATATTTCCATCAACTTTGTCGACCGCGTCTTTGACCAGCCGTTATTGTATTCCGGCTTCGAAAACCTGATGGCTGTATATGGCTATACATTGCAGATTTATTGCGATTTTTCGGGTTATACCGATATTGCCATCGGGCTGGCCCTGCTGATGGGTTTCAGGTTGCCGGCCAATTTCAATTCGCCCTACCAGGCGCATAACATCGCCGATTTCTGGCGGCGGTGGCATATATCGCTGTCGTCATGGTTGCGCGATTACTTGTACATACCGCTGGGTGGAAACCGCAAGGGGCGACTTCGCACGGATGTTAACCTGATGATCACCATGCTGCTGGGTGGATTGTGGCACGGGGCCAACATGCGATTTATCCTCTGGGGGGCATTACATGGTGCGGCGTTGGTGTTACACAAGGGATGGACGCGTTTTTTCCCATCCGATTCAATGAATAAGAAATCTCTGCCGTCTTTTCCCGGTGTGTTTGTTACTTTCCATTTTGTGGCATTTTGCTGGATATTCTTCCGCTCGACGGATATGTCGGCCGCATTTACCATGATCGGCCGTATTTTCAGCGTCACGCCCTTGAGCATGGTTGGTAACATGATCATGGGCTATCATTTGGTTTTCGGCGTCATGCTGGTTGGTTTCCTGATGCACTGGTGCCCGGCCCAATGGAAGGAATACATCCGTGGATGGTATATATTGCTGCATCCTGCATGGAAGTTACTGTTGGCCGTTATTCTATTTTTTGTATTGTACCAGATGAAGTCGACGGCCATACAACCATTTATTTATTTTCAGTTCTGAGTCTCAAATTAAATAATATTGCTAACTTTACGGGGTGAAACTTTGTATTGGTGACCGTATTATATGTACAACTGGTATCTGATAATCGTTGAACATACATATTGATAAAAATATAAAAAATATAAAACTGATCTTGTCTGAAAAGATGATGCATGTTGAAAAATGTTGTTGGAAAAGGTCTAAATCCGTCAAATTGTACGGGAAGCTGTGTACCCCTGACGGCTCAATGAATGTGCTTATTATTATGGTACACGGCATTGGCGAACACGGTGGCTGTTACGATGAATGGATCGAAAGGTTTGTCCTGCAGTCGGTTGGAGTTCTGGCATTTGACCTGCGCGGGCACGGCCGTTCTTCGGGTATACGCGGACATGCTTCCATCAATACAATTAAAGACGACCTCCGGGCGATCATCAAAAACATGCACAAAAAATTTCCGACTGTTCCTGTCGTATTATTCGGACACAGCATGGGCGGACACATCGTATTAAGTTATGCGATCGACAAAAATGTGAAGGTGCAGGGAATTATTGCCTCGTCGCCATGGTCGAAATTAGTGCACCCGCCATCGCCGCTGTTGATCAGACTGGCCAAATGGGCGTCGCATGTTGTGCCCTGGTTAACGGTGCGTACAGGCATTAAAGCCGGTCAATTATCACAAACCTGCGTCAAAAGCGCCAAAACAGACCCTTTGTTGCACAAGAAAATATCCATTAAGCTTTTTACCGACTTGTGGACCAATAGCGAGACAATCCTCCGCAACAAACACCGGCTCAATATACCGCTTTTGCTGATGCACGGTACTGCCGATCCGCTTACTTCATGCCAGGCCAGCAAATCGTTTGCACAAAATGCAGGCGAATACACTACTTTCAAGCAGTGGCACGGTATGCGCCACAACTTGCTCAACGACACAGGTAACGAAGTTGTTTTCCAGTACGTGATGAAATGGTTGTCGAAACAGATTATCGAAAATGGAACTGTTCAGAACAGTTGTAAAATGTACCGAATCGCCTGAAAAGATTGATTACGGCACGCCATTCCTGATGTTAGGCTCATGCTTTGTTGAAAACCTGGGTGTACGGTTGCAACAGCTCAAATTCGATGTCGTACTCAACCCGTTCGGAATTGTATATCAACCGGCCCCGGCAGCACGTAACCTGGAACGGATCATCACCGGGAACCCTTATACAGAGGATGAATTGCAATACCATCATGAACTGTGGTGCAATTTTGACCATCACGGGCGGTTTTCACATCCCGTCGCTTCGGTATGTCTTGAGCGAATCAATGCCGAATTGAGCCGGGCACACGATCAATTGGCCCGTGCAAAATGGCTTTTTGTCACCTTCGGCACCGCGTGGACATATCGCCTGAAAAGCAACAGCCGCATTGTGGCTAATTGCCACAAATTCCCAGCTTCCGATTTCGAACGCACGCAGTTTGATGTAAATGAAATATGTGCTATTTGGAAGGAAGCCGTGGATGGGCTTCGAAAATTTAATCCTGCGGTAAAAGTTGTATTCACGGTAAGTCCGATACGGCACTTGCGTGACGGCGCTCACGGGAACCAACTGAGCAAAGCGATACTGTTGCTGGCTGTCGACCGGCTGAACCGTGAGGTAGCGAATACCGGTTATTTTCCTGCTTATGAGATCGTGCTGGACGAGTTGCGTGATTACCGTTTCTACAACGAAGACATGACACATCCGAACGACACAGCCATCCATTACATCCGGAAACGCTTCTGCGAAAGCTATATGACGGAAGATACGCTGCAAGCGATGAAGGCTGTGGAGGATATCGTAAAAGCAGCGGCGCACCGGCCCATACATCATACTTCCGAGTACCGGAAATTCGCTGCCAGCTGCCTTGAAAAAATTTCGAAACTGAAACAGCAGTATCTCCGGTTCGACTTTACGGAAGAAACCAGGCAGTTTGAAAAAATGAAAGAATCGAAAAGACAGGCAACCTGTTGTAAGCTGTGTCCATACAGTGATGCGGCTACTTTTTGTGATCAGGTTCCATAAATTTCTTACAGGCAATTCCGCCGGCAATGGCTCCAAGCACAACGAACACCGGCGATACGCCGAGCAGCCATATCAGCAGGGCTGCCGTAACCGGTATCCATACCGTTCGGATATTGATTCTGGCTTGTTTGGCTGTATTGAATACCGGCGCTGCGATCAATGCAACCACTGCCGGACGTATCCCCTTGAATATCCGTTCGACCACGGGATTTGCCTGTATCCCGCTAAAATACATCGCAATCAGCAATACGATCGTGAACGAAGGCAGTATTGCACCCAAAGAACTCACCACGCTGCCTTTCCATTTAAGTAATTTGTATCCGACAGAAATAGCAATGTTTACAGCCAGTATGCCGGGCATAGACTGTGCTATTGCAAGGGTGTCGAGAAATTCATCCTTGCCGAGCCAGTTCTTCCGGTCTACCACTTCCTTCTGCACCAGCGGGATCATGGCGTATCCGCCGCCAATGGTAAAGGCGCCAATGCGGAAAAAGGTGAAAAATACATCGAGGTAAAGGCGCATCGGGTTTCTATCAGCGGTTTTGTTGGGCTTCGCGCATCATATCTTCAAGGTTGGGTTCCCTGATACGGCCTTCCTGCTCCGTCAGTTTCCTGAAAAACGCCTGTTCGGCTGCTTCCAGTTCGTCCATGTTGGTGATTGTGCCATTGGCATACCTGACGGTCGATACCGGTTTTCCTTTTTCGTTGTAACGCTTCCATTCGCCATCGGGCTTATCGTTACGGTAAACGCCTTCAATTTCTTTCGTTCCGTCGAGGAAATATGCTGTGAACAGTCCGTCCAGCTTGTCGTTGACATAGGTACAGGTCGATCTCGGTTGCCCGTTTTCGAAAAACTGCTTCCACGGCCCGTTTTTCAGGTCGTTTTTCCAGATGGTTTCTTCGGCTACGTTCCCGTTCGGATAAAAACTCTGTTCTTTCCCGTGATGCTTTCCTGCAATGTATTCTGCACGGTGCGACACTGTTTTGGTGTAGTAACTGTAATAAAGCCACACGCTGTCACGCCGGGTTCCCACATAATTGCCTTTTGCAGCCGGCTCGCCGTTCTGCCAGAAAAACACCGCACGGGCTTTTGTACTGTTGTTGTCGTAATTCATGATAACACGTACTTTGCCCGTGGGATAATAGCGTTTCATTTCGCCCACAGGCTTGTCGTCCCTGAAATAGCCGGAATATACCAGCCCTCCTTTGCTGTCCGCCGCCTCCCAGTAACCCTGTTTGCGGCCGGCGTCGTCGCGCCTGTTCTTTGTTTGACCGTACGCAGCTACAGCCAGCAGAACGAACAGCCAACCGATCAATAACCGTTTCCGCATCATTTAGATTCTATTTGGTAATTGGGCAAATCCTGTATTAAGATGTTAGCAGGCGCATGTTCAACAGCCTGCAGGAATTTTTCCTGGATATGCAATACCTTCCACAACTCGTCGGACGGTTTGTTCAGGATGCGATTATTCCCGCTTTTGTCCAGCGACTCGATGATATATTTCATGGTATATTTCTGAACATCCTTGGCAGGCGCATACGCCCGCACTTTCTCCTTCACGGTACACACCTCCAAAACCAGGTCGCCGGCTAACAAATCGGCCATCACCATGCGCACGAGGCGGATCGGAAGTTTCGTCCTGCCTGCCAATTCCTGTGCGGTCTGCGGTTTCTCCCCATTGATGAAACGCCGCACGATACGTTCGAGCAGTAATATATTGTATGCCCGATGCGCGTACGGACTGATTTGCAGCGATTCGTTTTCCAGCTCGTACAGGTCGATATTCTGGTTGGCAAACGATACTTCGGCGCCCAGCAGCACGATCAGCCAGCTGGCCTGCATCCAGATGAGCAGCAGCGGCAGGAAGGCGAAGCTGCCATACACGGCATTGTTGCGCGACATACCCAGCTGCAGGTCGATATACAGCCACTGTACAATCTGGAAGGCAGTCCCTGCAAGAATCCCCGCAAGCAAGGCCGACATGAACTTCACTTTGGTGTTGGGCATGATGATGTACAGCAAGGTGAACAGCAACCAAATCATCACATACGGGAACAGCTTCATGAGGGAAACCACGAAGGGACTCAGGTTTACAATATCAATGTGCGATGAAATTCTGCTCAGCTGCGTTGCCAGAAATACGTTGCCGCTGCTGGCAAGGATGATGAGTACCGGCGCTACCAGCATCAGCGAGATATAATCGGTGAACTTGCGGACGTATGAACGGTGTTTCCTGATCTGCCAGATGTCGTTGAACGAATTTTCTATGTTACTCAATACCTTCATCACCGACCAGAACAGCACAGCCAAACCCACGCCGGCAATCAGCCCGCCCCGGGTGTTGTCGAGCATCGAATGGGCAAAGGAAATCAGCCAGTTCAGCACTTCTTCCTGGCCCTTGAAGTTGTCGACCAGCTTCTGCTCCAGATCCTTGTCGAACCCAAATCCCTTGGAAATACCGAAACCCATAGCCAATATGGGAACCAGCGCCAACAGCGAGTAAAACGTAAGTCCCGATGCGCGCAACTGCACCCTGTCTTCGCCAAACCTGCGGAAAGCCACCAGGATCACACGCAGGTAGCGCAACAAAAGGGCAATGCGCTTCGGATAGTCATCCAACCGGACACTCCACACCTCGTCGGTGACAAAATGCTTTACCTGATTGAATATTTTCTTGATTTTCTGACTGATACTCATACAATGAAAATAAGTCCAAAGTAAAATATTTCTTATGTAATATGCAAAAATTCATCATGGCAAGGGTGCAATTCAAATTGATTTCGCCCTGTTTGGGTCTGCCAACAGACGTGGCATGCCACGTCTCTACGCTACCCTGACAGTGGTCGACAGACCCTGTCAGCGGTGGTGGAGTCTTATTGACCCTGTCAGCAGAGACGTGGCATGCCACGTCTCTACAACGCAGCCTGACAGGTCAGCGCTTCGCACCGGCGTGGGAGCAGCGCCCGACCTGACAGGGTCGACAGACCTGTCAGGGTCAAAACCGCAATTAAACTAAGGACAAAACACCACGCGGAAGCCGACGTAGGTGAAGCGGCCGTAGGGTTGGTTGTAGCTACGGCAAGCGGAGCGGCAGTACTGGGCGTAGCCGTCATAGTAGTAGGAAAAGCCGTTGTCCCAACCGCCGCCGCGAACCACGCGGTACAAACCGGTCAGTGCACCTTCAGGGTCTGTTGCCGGCAAACCTGCATAATTGTCAAAGCCGTTCCACTGATCCAAACACAACTCAAATACATTGCCGTGCATGTCATACAATCCGTAAGCATTGGCATAAGCCGGATAGGAACCTACTGCCGTAGTATGGGCCAAATAAACGCCGGACGGATTATTATTGTGCCCGCCACTGTCGAAATTATAAGGATAACGTCCATCAAAGTTTGCCATTTCGCCGGTCAGTACTTTGCCGTCTCCTATGCCGAAAGGCATGTTGTCAACGCCGCCGCGCGCCGCGCGTTCCCACTGAGCCTCCGTCGGCAAATCGCCGCCCGCCCATTCGGCGTAAGCCTTCGCGCCATACCAGCTTACATAAATCACAGGATGATTTTCATAGCCTGCCACCGGCTCCCATTGGCCGGCGTTATAGTGCAGGCCCCAGTCATAACCGCCGCTGCTTGCCTGTATCAATATCTGTCCGCCTTGAATATCTGCATTTGCGCCTGTCCCGTCAACCTCACCCTCATTCAGGAAGGCGGCGTACTGTGCATTGGTGATCGGGTATTTGCTCATCCGGTAATCTTTGGTGAGCGTTACTTTGTGCTGTATTTCATTAGAAGACCTGTTCGGCTCGGCAGGCGTTGCATTCGGATCTGTACCGGGCGTTCCGCCGCCCACGGCGGAACCATTCGAACTGCCCATGAGGAAGGTTCCTTTGGGGATGAACACCGTTTCAACAACGTACTCTTTTGGGGGGGTAGCTGTAACGGTCTCACTGCCGCCATTACCCCAATCGCCGACCGTGCCGGTGATTTCCGCTTCATTCCTTTTCAGGGTTACCTCATAGGTATATTTCTTTCCCGACGCCCAGCTGCCGGCGGGTACTGCCACCTCGTACACTCCTCCCGCGGCTGTGGTAAAGGTAAAGGTCATGCCCGCAACGCTGCTGCTGGGCAGTACGATGGCTTCATAAGCAGACCCGTCCGCGACGGTGTTCGCCGTGATGGCCGCTGTTGCGCCTTCCGGAGCCACTGTCCCGTCGACCAGATCCAGCGTCGCTTCGGTTTGCTGGCCGGTGATGTTCACCGTCAGGTTGTCGAGCGATTCTATGACGCCCTCGCCGCGCGTGATGCTAAACGCCAGCTTGACCAACCTGTGCGTGAACTGAAGATCGACCGGATTTTTACTTTTGTTGTAGCCGCCGCTCGTTTTTGCATACAGCGCGTCGATGGCCGACGGGTCGGTTTGCACAGCCACGCTGACCGGCAACTTGAAACCCGCCGGTACAGTCGCCGCATACGGGTGATAGGCGATAAACTCCACGTCGCCGCTCACTGGGTAGTAGATGGCGTCGCCCGGCTGCGGCGTGAACGATACGGCGCCTGCTCCGTCGGCGGAGGCTGCGTACTGCCTGTTGCCGGCGTCTTCAACGATGTTTCCGGCAGCAAGCGCGCCGGGATCGGCCTTGATCATGTAAATGCCGACGGGGTCGTTTACTGTCCAACTGTTGTCGGTGACGCGGGTCTGTATCTCGGCAGTGCTGGCGGAGAATTTCACCTCCACGCGGTCATTGTCGGTTACGTCTTCGCTGCTCCTGCTGCACGAAGCGGCGACTGTTGCGGCCAGTATCGCCGCCGATAAAAAATTTACGGTTCTCATGGATATGATATTGAATGGTTAAAAAAATGATGGGTTGTTACTTATTCTTTATTTATTTTTGCTCCTTATTCCTTATTGACCCTGACAGGTCTGACGACCCTGTCAGGTCGGGGTACGTAAGCTTACGTCAATGACCTGACAGGGTCGACAGACCTGACAGGGTCAAAAGGGACAACGGGATCAACGGGAAAGATATTTGACCCCGTTACGGTATGATCGCGCTGTATATCTCGCTCCAGGGGCCTTTTTCGCCGACGGTATTTTCCCACCTCATTGCGAAATAAAGCGTTTTACCCCTCTGTTCTCCGGTAAAGACAAGTTCCACCGGGGTGTGCGTGTCAAAAACGCTGTGAACCAGCTGCAACCAGTCCACCGGCGGAACGTCGGATATCACCCATACCAGCTCGGCGCCGTGTACGCCTTTCGGTTTCGCCCGGGTCGCCTTTTTTGCATCGCGGTAATGGACGGTCACGATAGCAGGCTTTGCGGTATCCGCCGTAGCGACAACGAGGGTATCGGGTTTCCGCGGAGGCGTTTTCCCTCCCGAAGGGCGTTTGGGCATTCCCATCTCTACCAGATCCTCGTCGGTAACCAGCGGATTACCTTTCAGATAGCCGGTATAGAGCTGCCGGTACACGGCCACAAAAGCCTTTTCCGCAGTTGTCAGCGCGGCGGTTTTTGTCGGAGTCCGTTCCGCCGGATTCGTCCAGTCGTCCACTGCCGCCACGAAAGTTCCGTGCCTGGGGAGAAATTCGGTCTGGTACCAGCTGAGAGAACTTCCCATGATGCCGAATCTTGCGAGATTTTCCGGCGTTAAATACGCTACTGTTATCGCCGACTG
>JAISCQ010000102.1 GCA_031265445.1 Bacteroidales bacterium | reverse complement strand
GGCCTGCCGGAATCTTTGGAATAAATCATTCTTGCCATGGTGTTAATGATTAACTGATGATTAAATAAATCAACTGCTGGCAAATATCCGAAAAAAAAATGAACCTGCAATTTTTTTGTCGGATGGCGCCTGCCGATGATGGAAAATCTTCAAAAGGGGAATTCGAATATTCGCTTTCTGGAACCTTTGGTTGCATCGCTATCCTTCCACCTGTGTTGTCATCAGACTGCTCGCCCTGTCCGGTAACGGTACATTCCTTTTTTCGTGCCGCATGTCCATTTTTCCATGCCGCAGATCCATTTTTTCGTGCCGCAAGGTCATTTTTTCGTGCCGCAGATCCATTTTCTCATGCCGCATATCCATTTTTTCATGGTGCATATCCATTTTTTCATGGTGCCATCGGTCAAACATGTGATCCCTTATAGATTTTTTTGCCCAATGGAATCATACTCTGGAGGAACACATCAAGACACCGGGAGTTTTGGGTGAAAACATCCAGTCCATTATCGAAATCGGTTCCCATTTTGCACGCTATTTGTAGTGTGAATAAAAATTAAAATCGGAAATAGCATGAAAACCATCCTTCCCGTAGATATTGTCTCGATAGGCGAGGACAACAACAGTTATCACCTGTTTGTCAGCGGCGTCATCAACGGCCGGAAATGCGACTTACTGATCGATACCGGGGCGTCGCATACGATCTTTGACGCGATGCTGATCCCTGAGTCGCCTGTTGGCGAAACTGCGGGACAGGAGATACACTCGGCGGGGGTCCATGCCGGCGAGTTGAAAAGCAGTTTCGGCCGCATCAGGAATTTTGAGCTGGGCGATTTGAAATGCGTCAACTGGACCGTGATCCTGATTGACCTCACGCATGTGAACGACCTGTACAAAAAAATCACTGACAAATGTGTGGCAGGACTGATCGGAAGCGATTTCCTGCTCAGGCATCAGGCAATTATCGATTATAAGAAAAGAGAACTTGTACTGCGAAATATCAAGCAGAAAGAGACGCAATAGATTATTTTCCCGACGCAGTCACCTGTATCCCATTTTCCTTGATGAGCCGGCGAAGGTTGATCAGCGCATAGCGCATCCTGCCTAATGCCGTATTGATGCTTACATGGGTATATTCGGCTATTTCCTTGAAACTCAAATCGCCGTAATGGCGGAGCAGGATTACTTCTTTTTGTTCGTCGGGCAGGTAATCGATCAGGTTGCGGATATCCGCATATATCTGGTCTTGCACCAAATCATCTTCAATGGTAGCATCCGCATATTTGGACGAATTGAGCACCGGAACAGCAAAGCTATCGGAAGAGCAAATGTTGAGCTGTTTCTCCTGACGGAAATAATCAATGATCAGGTTATGCGCAATACGGGTCACCCAGGGCAAAAAGCGTCCCGATTCGGAATAGCGTCCGTCGATCAGGGATGTGATGGCCTTGATGCACGTTTCCTGAAATATATCTTCGGCTTGATGCCGATTTTTGACCGTATAGTATATGTACGAAAATAAACGGTTTCGGTGTCGTTCTATCAACACTTCGAAACTTTTACTATCGCCTGCAACAAACTGTTCAACCAGAGCCTGGTCCGACAATTCCTGTAAATTCATCATTTTACTGACTATTTATTGGTTCAAGCGTAGATATGGGTCGATATATCTTGGTTTAATGAATATTTTGTTTACCGGACAAAAATAGTGATTTTTTGATCTGAAAAAGAAACAGCTGCAAAAATTCTACTTGACGGTTATGGTGAAAATGACAACGGACCACCTGGGTATATAGTACTGACCATAAGTATTGATCGGCAAGTTTTTATCCTCCCAGTACAGGTTCGACGGCATGGCGATCACTAATTTGCCTCCCTTTCCTCCCTTTTTCATTTTTGTCAGGATTTCTCCGACGCAATTTGTTTTGGTCAGTGTATTGATCTTCTCGCCGCGGTTTGTATTCCACATCTTATTCTCCGTGGTAAACAGGCGGGCATTCCTTTCTTCCCGGATCAGGTAGGATATCTCTACTTCCGAATTGATATTCATGCCTTCGGTGATCGAGTGGCCTGTTCCCTCGTTGATGATTCGATACATAACATTATATTCTATATTGTCGATCGTAGATATGACGTCTTTGACCGTATCGGCCGGTTCCTGATATGTATTTTTGATATAGCCGGACATCAGCGACTCCTGGTATACAGACAGTCCCTTGCTGATTACATCCACAACCTCTATGGAAAAAACCCTGGGTTGAAAATCAAAGAAAAGCCAGCGCGAAGGTATGTATATGTCGCCTTTTTCGCCTTTCCTCATGTGTTTCAGCCCTTCATCGAGAATGGTCGACTGTACCAGAGCCAGTTCAGGGCCTCCGTTAACGTATGAGTCTGCAAATTTGGTATTCTGGTCGCTTGTATATTCCAGTTCGTCGGTTACCTGATTGGTTATTTTCCTGTTCCATAAGATGTAGTTACCTGCTTCTATGGTTGCGCCGTCGGGTTCCTCGTGTGTTTTAACCAAATATGCGCTACCTCCCAGATGAATTGCATCGGGAAAACTGGTTGTTATATAGTCGGTCAACTTTTGCTCTTCTTCGGCTAACCTTTCATCGGTATCGTTTTTGGAGCATGCGTATAAACCACACGCAACCAATGTACACAATAAAAACAAAGATTTTCTGTTCATGATCAATATGCCAATTTTTGTTACCTGAAAACTAAGACGTGGAAATGATCAAAACGTTGCGTTCCAGCACAGGAAAAATATCATTTATTTTACACTCATTAACTCTATTTCAAAAACGACCGGCGTAAACGGGGGAACAATGCCTTCTACCGAACCGTCGGCGCCAAAGGCCTGTTCGGACGGGATGATGACCAATGCTTTGTCTCCTTCGTGCATCTTGCCGATGGCTTTTTCCAGTCCGCCAATCACTTGCCACTGCTGTCCGTATACAAATTGCAGGGGGTCATTGCGGCGTCGCGTCGAGTCGAAGAACTTGCCGTTCAGGAAATGGCCTTCATAATGGATTACCACGGTATCGCCGGTGGCAACAACAGGGCCGCTGCCTGTTTGCTGTACGATGTAGTATATACCGTCCTCCGTCGGCGGGATTTCGATTTTCGCATCGCGGATATACTGTTTCAGGAGCAGTTTTTCGTATTCGCCCAAATCCTCGATCCAATGCAGGAAAGCTTCTTTTTCGCGTTCGTATTCTTCCGGCGTCTGGATATCCATCAAGTTGACGGATATTTTCATTTTCCCGTCGGCGCTCAGATAATCTGGCACCACGTTCTCAAGTGTTTTTTCGAAAAAATCCAGTGCGGAGATAATGAATTGGGCCGAATCATGTTTGCACATCAGGGTAAAGCATTTGTCGACGGATCCGGGAAAGTCGGGTTGGGAAACCTTGAATTTACGTACCCCCGAAAAGAAAACGGAGTCGTTCATGGTAACGTATGCAATGCTGGCGGTTACATAGTCGCCAAAATGACAGCATGGATCCTGTTCGCCAACCATCAGCAATTTGTAATAGATGCCTTCGTCGGCTCTGGTATAGCCGGGGTAGGGTTCTTTGCAGGAAAAAAGCAAGGCAAGGGGCAGGAGGTAAGAGATCAGCGCGAAGCGTGAAGCGTTTTTTGTAAACGTCATGACTGAAAGGATAATATGGTTTTTATTCAGAAAAAACTTTCAATTGAATTCATTTTTGCAAAAGTACGAAAATAATTGATTCGTATGGAAAACGACGAAAGGGTTATTGTTTTTGATTCAGCAATGACGCATATTTTTTCGTATCGTGAAGCGCGTCGGCAGCTTTCCGTATCTGGCTGTCCTTTCGCATCGTGTTGGCGATCCGCCCGGCATTGTAGTAATAACGGGACGAGATTTCTTCTTCCACCAATTCTTTTATATCATCCTTGAACAGTTCCAGGTCTTTAAACCGGTCGTGCGACAACTTGGCATGCAGCGCCTCAAATTCGGGAGATGCGTCCTCCATGTATTTTTCGCGGATAGCTATATCTTTCAACTTCTGGAACGTAAGTTCGGTTTCGGTCTGATAGTCGAAAAATTTGTCCTGCAGGTAAGCCACATAATCCTCATATTCTTTGTCGGTGAGCGCAAATCTCTTGGCTGGGGCTATTGAATCGTGCTTTTGTACATATTCGGTAGCATAGCTGAAAATCAGGTTGCGTACGTACAGGGTAACGGCTATGCGGCTGAGCGTTTCGGGCAGCGCTTCCACATCGGGGCTTACTCCGCCTCCGTCGCGCACGGTACGACTGTTCTTCAGCGTCCTGTATTCGCGTATCAGCGAGTCGGGGATATAGCCCACGCTACCGTCGGCTTCGCGGTGGGTATAGTCGAGCGCCTGGATACAACGGCCACTGGGGATGTAATACTTGGCTGTGGTGACTTTCAACTGCGTGTTATAGCTCAACGATCGCGTAGCCTGTACCAGTCCTTTGCCGAAAGTACGCTGGCCGACAATCACGCCCCGGTCCAGGTCCTGGATGGCCCCGGCTACGATCTCGGATGCCGACGCCGATAAACGGTTCACTACTACTGCCAGCGGTATGATGGTATCTACAGGCTCGTGACGGGTCATGTAGATGTTATCCCATTGTTTGACGCGGCCGCGCGTACTGACTACTTCCTGTCCGCGTTTCACGAACAGGTTCACCACTTCCACTGCTTCCACCAGCAGGCCGCCGGGATTATTGCGCACGTCGAGCACCAGCGATTCAATGTTATACGTCTTTTTCAGCGAGGTCAATGCGTCTTTCACCTCCTTGCCCGCGTTGGCGGAGAAGTTGGATAACCGGATGTAACCTACCCTGTTGGCATCGTCAAGCGTGCCGTAATAGGGAACGTTGGGGATGGTGATGGTTTCACGCGCCAGTTCCCTGGTGATCTCGTGTTTGGTGTGGGCTTGCAGGTAGGTGATCGACAGTTTGGTGTTCGGTACGCCGTTGAGCATCTCGTCCACCTCGCTTTCGGTTTTGCCCGTCAACCATTGCCCGTCAATCTTCATCAGCATATCGCCTGCGCGAAGCCCTGCCTTGTCGGCCGGGTTGTTGCGCGACACTTCCGTAATCGTCATTGCGTTTTCGATGTCGCGAATGGATGCTCCTATTCCTCCGTATTGCCCTGTGGTAACAGTTTTGTAATCCTCCATTTCCGACTCGGGAATAAAAGTGGTGTACGGGTCGAGCGTGGCGAGCATCCCTTCGATGCTGCTGCCGATCAATTTTTCGGGATCGGTTTCGTCCACATAAAACAGGTTCAGTTCGCGGAACAGGCTGAAAAAGATATCCATATTCTTCACGATCTGAAACTCCTTGTCGGACAGGGCGGCAAAGGATACCGAAACCAACAGGACGATGATGGCGGTAATTCCGATGAACTTCGATTTCTGATTTCTGATTTTCATGATAAAAACACTAACAGGTTTTCCCGCTGCCTTTCCGCATAGGGGAGGGGAGGGGAGGAGTGGCTCCTCTTATTTCTTGCCTGCCTTATAATTTTTTACTTCTTCCATAAATTCGCCGAACATGTATTCGGTGTCGGTAGCTCCGCCGGATGCTTCGGGATGGAACTGCACCGAGAAGAAAGGTTTGGTTTTGTGCCGGATGCCTTCGTTGGTTCCGTCGTTCAGGTTCACATAATACGGTTCCCATTCGTTCGAAAGCGTATCCGTATTGATGGCGAATCCGTGGTTCTGCGCGGTGATGAAGGCTGTGTCGCCTCCCGTCCGCCTTACCGGCTGGTTGTGACTGCGGTGTCCGTATTTCAGTTTGAATGTATCGGCGCCGGCTGCCAGTCCCATCAGCTGATTGCCCAGGCAAATGCCCATGATCGGTTCGTTGCGTTCGAAAGCCCTGGCAAGGTTGCGGATGGTGGCCTCGCATTTCTTCGGGTCGCCGGGGCCGTTGGTGATGAACAGGCCGTCGTAATCCTCGCCGAGGAAGTCGTAATCCCAGGGTACGCGGACTACTGTGGCATCATTGGCGATCAGGTCGCGGATAATATTATTTTTTACGCCGCAATCGATCAGCAGAATGCGGTGGGCGCCGTTGCCGTACACGATCTTTTCCCTGCAACTTACCATATCCACCAGGTTGTCATTATAGGGGTTGTACGGGGGCACGTCCCGGTCATGATAGATCACTTTGCCTAACATGGCGCCTCTCTCGCGCAGGTGCTTGGTCAATGCACGCGTATCGACGCCATACATGCCGGGTATGCGGTATTCCTTCATCCAGTCGCCGAGGCTTTTGCATGCCGCCCAGTGGCTGTAGTCCCCGGTATAATCCGTTACTACCAGCGCCGAAATATGGATGCCTTCCGATTCGAAAAACCTGGACATGCCGTTTTCCCTGTCGTTGCCCGGAACGCCGTAGTTACCCGCCAGCGGGTAGGTCATCACTAATATCTGTCCCTTATACGACGGATCGGTGAGGCTTTCGGGGTAACCGGTCATGGCGGTATTGAACACTACTTCTCCCGCGGCAGAACCCTCGTAACCGAATGATTTCCCGCGACATTCGACGCCGTCTTCTAAAATAATCCTGATGTCTGTCATTAATATATATGGTGTTTACTGCTATTTCCTAACCGGATTTGTGTCGATCAAGTCCTTGATCTGTTCGGATACCAGCCGTTTCCCGATGATAATCCCCTTTTCGTCGAGCAGGAACAGGGATGGTGTCATCGAGACATCGTACAAATCCTTGAACTTGTTGCTGAAGGGGCTCCATGCATTGGTCCAGCCGAAGAACTGACGGTCGTTGATGTAGTCGATCCATTTGCCTTTGGCCTCCTTCGAGATGACCGTTTGTACCGTGATAACCGTCAGGCCCCTGTTTTTATACTCTTCCCACACCTGATACAGCGCTTCGATTTCCTTTTTGCAATGGCTGCAACTGTAATCCCAGAAGAGGATGGCGGTGTATTTGCTTTTCACGCTTTGGCGGAAATCCTTGATGGAGACGCCCGCATAAAGATCGAACCTGATCGCCGTGTCCTGCGCCGCGGCTTTGAAATGCTCGGGCGGCAGCGCCTGCAACATTTCCATCGGCGGGGCATGCTGCCCGATAAGGTTCGGTTTCTTTTTCTCCACTTCCTTTTTCAGCGTTTCGAGGTAATCGGCTGAACTGAATGTGGCATAAGGTATGTACCATTTGTCGGCAAGGTGTACCCACACGTTTTCGTGCACGGTTACCTTGCTTGTCACATAATAATTGAACAGGGTGACCAGCACGCAGCGGAAAATATCATCGTCTTCCCTGGCTTTGGCCAGTATTTTGTCGGCTTCGGCGCAGATGGTATCGGGATGCAGCGGTATAACCCTCGTCATGAAGTCGATCACCTTGTCTTCATAGAGAGGCGTGCGTAACAGATCGGGATCGTATATGTTGAAACTGTCGAAATAATGCGCGCGGTACCAGCGGTACACGTAGGTTGAGTCGGTGATACGCCCCTGGGCGTCTTTTGGCGGTTCGGGCAGATGGGCGTCGGGCGGAATAAGCGTCCGCAGGAACTTGCCGACGTACGACCCCGTGTGGGCATCGGCTAATTTTTCGATGTACTCGATACGTTCCCTGTTCATCGTCTGCAATTTGGCGCGGATGGCGTTCCTGTCGGCATCGGTAGCGGCGGCTTTGTACTGTTCGTTCAACTGTTGGAACTGTTTGCCGCGATCGGCATTGTAGCGCTGGAACTCGTTGAAAGCATCGTTTTCGGGCGAGGAGGTAAACTTCGTTCGGTTAACGAAGTCGGCAGTATCGGCTATGATGCCAAACTGCTGGCTGTCGCCGATAAGGATATCGAATTTTCTTCTGTCATTGACGATGAAATAGACGCCCCTGGCCAGCGCTCGATCACCGCGGAGCACCCCTTTTCCGTCTTTCAGGATGGTGGTATCATCGGATCTCAGCATATCGCTTTTGGCGAAATAATGCCCCAATATTACCGTATCGTTCCGGCTTTTAAGCTCGATACTTATTTCGTATTTCTGTGAAAAAGCCGGAACTGTTGCCAGAAAGGACAACAAACTTATGCTTTTAAGAAAAGATAAAACCTTCATATGCAATTACTTTTATATACGGTCAATATTTGGCCGCGTCTAAAAAAATTTGTCAAAGGTAGTAATTTTTGTTTTTGCAGTCCCGTCTTTTTTTTGAGGCGTTATGAAAGATACGGGGTTGCGAAGCGGAAAATCAATTATTGCGTATCCGGACAAGTTCCGCAGCAACAATCGAGCGGATATGCTCCGATAGCTGACGGACGCCCATATCCTTGACGGTTTCGTAAAGAACCGGCGGGAGGATATGCAGGCAAACCTTCTGCGACCTCCGCGGGATAAAGCCTTTTTCGGGAAGCGCCCTGGACGAGCCGTCGAGCACCATGGGAACAATGTCGGTTTTCTGTTGCAGGGCGATGAGAAACGCTCCTTCCTTGAAAGGACGTAATTCGCCGTTGCGCGAACGGGTTCCTTCGGGAAAGATCATTACCGGGCTTCCGTTCCGGATGTTTTCGGCGCATTGCTTGAGCATCTTACGCTGGCTTTTCATGCTGCTGCGTTCAATTTTGATATAGCGGTTAAGCCACATGTTCCAGCCAATAATGGGAATCTTGAACAGCGATGCTTTGGCTACCCATTTGAAGTGGAGAAAAATACGGTAAATGATCAGGATATCAAGCATCGACTGGTGGTTGCAAGCCATTACGCAGGCTTTTTTGCGGTCGACGTTCTCGCGTCCGGTAATGGTAACACTCCAAATCGGACTCAGCCAGCTGTAGCACGAACTCCAGAAGCACGAAAACATGTGCAGAATGGCCAGCCGACGGTCGAACCAGCCGGTAAAGACGCGCAGGAAAACGGCTATCGGCAAAAATATCAGCGATGTGACCACGAATACGAGGATGAGATAGACGGAAACAAGGTAATAATACAACATTGGAGTAAAGAATGAAGAGTGAAGAAGCCTGTTTTGAGATGCGCGCTGCATAACCCCGGCGCACCGGCTTTGTCTCAGCGTAACCCGCACAGGATAACGCTGAGACATGCTGAGTTTATTCCGGATGCCGGAAATGGAAAAACACGAATGCAAAGAATATAAAAGCTGCCAGTAACCCGTTGTTGAGCCGGTTATTGGATTTAGCAGCCTGCCGCTCCAGCGAGCAGCTCAGCAAATTGGGTTTCAGGGAAGCGCCGTCGGGCATGTCGTTATGGTGCCATTTGTCTGCTATGGTACCTTTCTGCAGCAACACAAGGCCGGGATTGGCGCGAATGATCGTTTTGAGCGTGATTTCATCCGTAAAGCAAAAATCGTATTTCAACCCCAGTTCCGATTTCAAAGGCTCAATCTCGCTCTGCGGCGACGCGGTGAGGCAGTAGAACCGATAACCGTATTCTTTGCAGAAATCGGCGATATCCGAAGCCTTATCCAGCGCTTGCCTGTTGCTCCTGTTCAGACGGTACGCCACCAGCAGGAAAACGTAACCTTCGTCGGCCAGGACTTCATCGGTGATGTCGCTGCCGTCCGCAGTGGTGATGGAAAAATCGTGAATGGGCGGCGTGTAGCCTTTCTTCACCAATACCGTTTTGGTATCCCTGTATATCCAGGCGGAGTCGTCCCAGGGATAATTGTTCACCGGGAACTCCCTGGCAACGCCATCTTTTTCGAGGATTACCGTCGAGTAGTATTCATCGGCGGGCATGCCTTCGGGCACGGTCATTCCCTGCCGTATATCGGCGCCGATACGGTAAGGCCGGAAATCGATCCAGGGCAGGTGCCGGTAACAATGCATCGAAATCCACACCATCATAAGGGTAATCATGGTGATCCAGATCCATTCCCCTACAGGACTGTATGCCGGGAGGTATTTTTTCCGGTAACCGAAAACAATCACTGCCAGCGCCATCAGCACAAGGTTTTTGTAAAACGTTTGCCAGTTGGTAAGGATCAGCGCATCGCCGAAGCAGCCACAATCGCTCACGGGGTTGGTCAGGGCAAGGATCAGCGTGAGGACGGTGTAGAAGCCCATAAACAGCAGCACTGCCCATCCCGTTTCCTTCATCCGCAAGCCCAGCACCAGCGCTGCGCCAATAACGAACTCCAAAGCATTCTGGAATACCGCCAGCGCAAAAGCAGCCGGCTGCATCCACAACATGTTGAAAGCAGTGAAATAATCAATGAATTTATAAGTGGAACCCCAAGGGTCGATCCCTTTTACGAACCCGGAATAGATAAATGTCGCCCCAAGCAGGATACGGGCAGCAATGGCTAAGACTTTCATACGCATTTATTTTATATGATTGGCGCTTCAAAGTTAGGTATTTTCGTAAAAACAGGCAAATCTGTATTTCATACTCATCCATATTTGTTTATCAATTACCTTTTTGTAACTTTGCGCCGTAATCATCCTTTAAAAAGATTGCTATGAACGCATTTAATGACATTATCAGAATCAATTCCGAAAAACGGTTCGGAAAACCCTGCGTGAGGGATACCCGCATCACGGTTTACGATGTGCTGGGATGGCTGTCGGCAGGCATGACATATGACGATATTATCGCCGACTTCCCGGAACTGACGCAACAGGATATTCTTGCCTGCCTTGCATTTGCCGCCCAGAGAGAACCTGCAATATGTCTGAAATGAAACTGCTGTTCGACCGGAATATTTCGTTTCGTATCCTTCGACTGCTACCGGAGGATTTTGCTGGTTGCCGACAGGTACGCTCTGTAGGGTTCCGAAATTACCAGGGTTAATTGCATCGGTCGCATGTATTGTTTTCCCAGGCGCTGTTCGCCTTTCAGGACGATGGTATGTTCTCCGGGGGCCAGATCGACAGCGGCAACAAAGAGCTTTTCCGAATCTTCGGCACGCCGGTTGGGCGCATAATTTGCCCTGTAGGGCGTACCGTCTATCTCCACAACAATGGTTCCCGAGTCGCTGCGGTCAACCTTGTTGTATTCCAAGCTGATGCGGCAGGCGGCCGGTTGTGCCAGACGCACGTTCCAGGTCATCGACTGGTCGGGACGCGTCCAGTTTTGGATGTAATTGCGGTATTTCTTTCCGTCGCCGGGCGTCAGGCCTTTGCTTAGCTGTGCGTCGAAGGTCAGGAGGATATTTGTTTCGCCGGGGACCAGCAGACGGGTATCTGTCTTATAGTCGGCGTTTTTCAGTTGCAGCGCCACCACGGTATTTACCGTATCGGGACAGGCGGCAGGCAACTGGAGCAGCATATCCCTGTCGCCCGACTTCTCGCAGACCACAGCCGTTTTGTCGGCCACGAAATATGCTTTGACAATGTCGGCCGACAATCCGCCTACTGCAAGTTTCCCGTCCTTCGGCCATTGGTAGATGTGCAGGTAGATACGGTCGCCCTTACGTGTGGCGACGCCCCAGTTCTGGATCGGCAGGCCGGCTTTCGAATTGCCGTATATGGCTTCTCCGTTCACTTTCAGCCAGTCGCCCACGCCCCGGAATATATTCACGTCCGTTTCGTCCCATTTACCGTTGCCCATCGGCCCAACGTTCATCAGTATATTGCCGCCTTTGGATGCAGCGTCGGCCAGCAGCCGTATGAAGTGCGCCGACGGCTTGTGCGACGTATCGAATTTGCTGTACCCGTACGATTCGTTGGTAGTGGGGATGGCTTCCCAATACTGATCCTTCACGGGGAAAAAACAGGCCGCGCGGTCGCCGGTATTCGCGTAGTCGCCGAAGTTGTTTTCCGAAAAACGCACCAGCCGTCCGTTGACCACGACGGTGCCGGGCGAAAGCTGGCGAATTGCTTTCAGGATGCGGATATTTTCATACAGGGGCAGTTTATGCGGCGTGTCGAACCACATGATGTCCGGTTGATAATTGCGAATCAGTTCCTGTATCTGCGGTATGGATTTTTCGCTGACGTATTTTTCGGCATGCGGGAGAAATTCGGGGCAGCTGCGCCACCAGGCGGCGCCGTGCAGGATCCTGTCGCCGCCCGGATTATTGTAATCCCAGTCGTTGCCGGGCGCGTCGGGATATTCCCAGTCGAAAGCATGCGAATAGTAGAATCCGAACCTGATGCCGTACTTTTTTGCGGCAGCGCGCAGTTCCTTCATCGGGTCGCGGTTGTAGACGGTCATTCGCATATCGTAAGGATACGCGTCGGAGAAATACATCGCAAAACCGTCGTGGTGTTTGGCCGTAATGATGAAATAGCGCATACCGGCGTCGCGTACGTTGCGCATCCATTCGTCGGCATCGAACTCCACAGGGTTGAACGGTTTTACCAGCCGTTCCTTATATTCGTCCAATGGTATTTTTTGGCTGCGCATCAGGTGTTCGGCATACCCGCGCACCGGTTTTCCGTTCCACTCGCCGCCCGCCAGCGAATACACGCCCCAGTGGATAAAGCATCCGAAACGGGCTTCGCTGTACCAGTCCATGCGTTTTTCGAGTGTTTTCTGCGACGCCGTCCACCAGCCGTCCAGGGCTTCGCGCACCGCCGCGCTATCCTGCTGCAGGTCGAGTTTGCCGATCTCCATGCCCTGCTCGTCGCCTTTGACCGAAATGCCCTGGGCGCGAACGGTCGTTGACGTCAGGACGCCTATAAATACATACGCTAAAACTTTTTTCATATCAGGTTGATGATTTTGATTGTGATGCAAAAATAACCGTTCCGTTTTAAAACAGCTTGTAATTTTGTTTCGAATGATGGTAATGGGGTGCCAGGGCATGGAAAAATGGACTTGCACCATGAAAAAATGGACATGCGGCACGAAAAAATGACCTTGCGATACATGATTTTATTTAAGGACGAATGGTACAGGGCAGGCGGAGAAAAACCCTCGGACACAATATACGTTTCTAATGAACTTGTTTTTACGAAAAATATGGTTGTAATAAGATGATATGCTGTTTCTTTCGATGATTTTTTTACACTCAGGTTCAAATGAAATTCGGTTGATGCAATAAATATATGT
>JAISCQ010000066.1 GCA_031265445.1 Bacteroidales bacterium | reverse complement strand
GTATTCGAGGCATACGAAAGCGATTTGCCGTATCTGAAAACCGGAGACATGCTGGAATATACGGTGCAGGCGATACCGGAGAAGAGTTTTTCGGGAAAAATAACGTTTATCAGCCCCGTCCTGGACAAAACGTCGCGGACAGCCAAAGTCCGGGTGGAAACGGCAAATGCCGGATTGCAGCTGAAACCGGAGATGTACGCCAGCGCTACCGTAAACGCTTCGCTGAAACAGTATTCCGACAGGATTTCAGTCCCAAAATCGGCAGTACTCTGGACCGGCAAACGTTCGATAGTGTATGTAAAGCACACCGATAAGGAGATGTCCGTGTTTAAACTCAGGGAAGTGGAACTCGGTCCTTCGCTGGGCGATTTGTACGTGATTCTGTCGGGAATCGCCGAGGGTGAAGAAATTGTAACCGCCGGCGTCTTCAGTATCGACGCAAGCATGCAGCTCGAAGGCAAACGCAGCATGATGAACATCGACAGTCCCGATCCGAAAAATGAACATGCATCGATTGTGGTGCAGGGTCTCTGCGAAATGTGCAGGACACGTATCGAAAAGACAGCCATGTCGATAGCCGGAGTTTCCCTCGCTTCGTGGGACATGGGGACAAAACAGCTGCACCTGCATTATGATCCCGCAAAAACATCGGCAGACAGTGTTTCGAAAGCAATAGCCGGCGCCGGACACGATACGGACAGATACAGCGCTGATAACGCGGTCTATGAGGCTTTGCCGGACTGCTGTAAATACAGGAAATAATTGAAAATTGAAAATGCATCCGGTCGAAACCGCAATTTTCCGTTCCATATAATCACAAAATCAAATCGTTTTATCAAATCGTTCTTCGACTCTATCGGCGATTTGGATGACGTATAGACGAAGTCAGGAAAATATGGTTGTAATAAGATGATATGCTGTTTCTTTCGATGATTTTTTTACACTCAGGTTCAAATGAAATTCGGTTGATGCAATAAATATATGTTATCTTTGTACCTGTATTATTTTATTGTATTGTAATGAAAAACTTCTTATTTGTCTTATGTATTGCGGGATACGTCGTTAGTTCGTGTTCCACTCAACCAAAACAAACCGGCATGAACCCTTTCCTGAACGAGTACGACACTCCTTACAGCGTTCCACCATTCGATAAAATCAAAAACACCGATTACATTCCCGCTTTCGAAGCAGGCATACGGCAGCAATTAGATGAGATTGACGCTATTGTGAAGTTGAAGAAGAAACCCGATTTTGAGAATGTAATTGTAGCGCTTGATCGCAGTGGCGGTATACTGCGCAGGGTAAGCTCTGTGTTTTTCGGCATCAACAGCGCCAATACTACCGATTCGCTGCAAGCCATCGACAAGGAGATCACCCCTAAGATGACCGGGCACAGCGATGATATTTACCTGAACATGCCCTTATTTGCCAAGGTAAAGGACGTGTACGAACAACTTGAAACATCCGGCCTGAACGATGAGCAAAAGAAACTCGCCGAAGAAACCTACAAGCGTTTCATGCGTAGCGGCGCCAGCCTCTCGGCCGAAGACCAGGCAAAACTCCGCGTACTGAACGAAGAAATTTCGATGCTGCAACTCACTTTCGGGCAAAACCTGCTGGCCGAAACCAATGGGTTCCGGTTGCACGTTACTGACCAGGCCCAGCTGAAAGGCCTGCCGCAAACGCAGGTGGAAGCCGCTGCTACCGCCGCCAGAAAAGCGAGCGAGGAAGGCTGGCTGTTTACGCTGCATAACCCCAGCGTGATGCCTTTCCTGCAATTCGCTGACGAACGCCTGCTCCGCAAGGAAATATTCGAGGCATACCTCAATCGCGGCAACAATAACAATGACAGGGACAACAAGGCTGTGGTGGCCAAGCTGGCAGCCAAACGCCTCGAAAAAGCCAACCTGATGGGTTATGTGTGCTATGCCGATTATGTGCTCGAAAACCGTATGGCTAAAACCCCGCAGAATGTGTATGCATTGCTCGACCGTATCTGGAAACCCGCTATTCATAAAGCTAAAGAAGAAGCAGCCGACATGCAGTCGCTCATCAATAAGCAATTACCGGGATCCGGTCTCGAAGCATGGGATTGGCGCTACTACAACGAGAAAGCGCTGAAAAGCAAGTTCGATCTTGACGAAGAGATGCTCCGTCCCTACTTCCGGCTCGAAAACGTGCGCGACGGCATTTTCTATGTGTGTAACCAGCTTTACGGCATTACTTTTAACGAGTTGACCAACCTGCCCAAGTATCACGACGAGGCAGTGACTTTCGAATGTAAGGACGCCGACGGTACGCTGCTCGGCATCCTGTATATGGATTTTTTCCCGCGTCCCGGCAAGCGTGGCGGCGCATGGTGCGGATCGTACCGTACGCAAACCGTCGATACACAGGGTAAACGCGTGGCGCCCATCACTACCATCGTGTGCAACTTCACCCGTCCGTCGGGCGACGCACCTGCTTTGCTCAGTCCGGACGAAACCGAAACATTTTTTCATGAGTTCGGGCATGCGTTGCACAACCTGTTCAAAAATGTAACCTATTACGGTACGTCGGGCGTGCCGCGTGACTTCGTGGAGCTTCCATCGCAGATCATGGAACACTGGGCCTTCGAACCCGAAGTGCTGAAAGTATACGCCAAGCATTACCAGACAGGTGAGGCGCTCCCCGCCGCACTGGTCGAAAAGATGGAAAAGAGCGGCAAGTACGGCCAGGGCTTTGCCACTACAGAGTATCTGGCTGCTTCGTACCTCGATATGGATTACCACATCCTCACCGACGCTTCTCACCTTGATGTGCCGGCTTTCGAAAAGGAATCGATGGATAAAATCGGGCTTATCCGGCAGATACCGCCGCGTTATCGCAGCACCTACTTCAATCACACCATGGGTGGAGGCTATACGGCAGGCTATTACAGCTATATCTGGGCCGAAGTACTCGATGCCGATGCTTTCGAAGCCTTCAGGGAAAAAGGGAATATTTTCGATAAAGCTACCGCGACTTCCTTTCGCAAGAATATCCTCGAACCGGGCGGCATATACGATGCTATGGAAATGTACAGGAACTTCCGCAGCTCTGAACCCGGCATCGACGCTCTGCTGCGCAACCGCGGACTGACGGAGTGAAGAGTGAAGCCGCGAAGAATTTATGATCGGGAACAAAGGATATATCCACACACGTGTTCGTACCACACGTGTGTGGTACGACATGACGCGACACGCGCGTCACTGCTACGATCCCGATTTCAACCGGGGCTACAGACTCAGGATCTTATCGAACCGTTTGCTTAAATCCTTCAGTTCGTCGAGTGTTTTGTTGCTGCCCTGTTCGGTAGCAAGCCACACGTTTTGATAGCTTTTGCGCAAAGCCTCCATCACTTTCGCCCAGTTGACATCGCCTTCTGTAAGCGGTGCGCCGAAACCGGCTCCGCGACCCTGCTTATCGGCTATCTGCCTGCTGAACTCTTTGATATGGATACGTCCAATGCGGTCGCCCAGAATTCTGATCCATTGTTCGGGCCAACCGTAAACCGGAATGTTGCCGCAATCGAAATAAAATTTTACGCAGGGAGTGTTGAACTGGTCGACAAAGCGGCATGCTTCCATCGGGCTAAGGAGAAAGTTATTCCAGACATTTTCGATACAGATTTTCACCTTCATTTTCTCGGCAGTCGAGAGCAAATTCTTGATGCCTTCGGTGGAACGGTTCCAACATTCGTCGTAGGCTATGGTGTCGTTCACCACGCCGGGAACCAACAATATGGCATCGGTACCGTATGCTTTCGCGTCTTCAAGGGCAACCATGGCTCCGTCGATACCTTCCCGGCGTATAGCAGCATCGGGGTGCGAGAGCGGTTTGCCCCAGTGTGTGGAGCAGCACACGTCTGTAATCGCCAATCCGGTGGCCTTTGCAGCATCGATCACTTCCTTGCGATCCATATGGCTGTTGGGTTCAATGCCTTGGAAGCCGGCTTCCTTAATCGCCTTACACTTGTCGAGCACGGAACCGTCGATACCGACTGTTCCCCACATGATCGATTTTTTGAAATTGGCGGCAGCCGGCCGGGTTGAGGTCATACTGCCGGCAAATGATTGACTTCCGGCCAGGGAGAACGTGCCGGTAGCCAATATCGTATTTTTAATAAAATGTCGTCTTTGCATCGTATGTTTTTAAGCTTTAGGCGCAACGCCTGCAACGGGTATTTCTTCCGTAATTCCGGGAACAGGGCCGAATTGATACGTTTCAGGCCCCAATTTCTGGGTCGAAGCCATGATTTGGTCCCAGGTAACGAATTTACCCGTGTATGCCGACTCGCGTCCCATGAGAGCCATCAATGTGGACTGTACGTGCTGTTCCACGTCGCTCATGGGTTTGTTGGTACGAATAGCGGTTACCAAACGGATATGCTCCTGCACGTACGGGTTGGGAACCGCCATTGATTGATCCGCGTCTTCCGGCTTCGGATGCGGATATTTCCAGGCTACCGTGCCATCGTGGTTGAAAATTGTATCGAAACAATTGGTATATCCTTTTGTGCCGTATACCATCACCAGGTGGTTATTGTCGCATCCGCCGATCTGGCGCGAAGTGCAAAGTGCACGATGACCGCTGTCATATACATATTCGATACTGAAAAAGTCGTACATATCACCTGTTACACGGCGTTGACGTCCACCGGTAGCTTCGGCGCCCACGGGTTTCCTGTCACCCAGGAACCACGACATCATGTCGATTTCATGGATGAACTGTTCTACAACCAGGTCGCCGGATGTCCAGCAGAAATTCACCCAGTTGCGCATCATGTATTCCATATCGTCCCAGCCTTTTTCGCGCTGCCTGAACCACAAAGCGCCACCCAGACGCGATACGTGGGCTGATATGATTTCGCCGATAGCGCCGCCGGCTACGCGACGGTAGGTTTCGATGCAATCCTTTTGCGAACGGCGGATGGTACCGCTAATCACCGAAAGTCCCTGTTGGAAAGCCTGTTTACCCAGCACCAGCATCTGTCGCGCACCAACAGGATCCACCGCACAAGGTTTTTCGATGAAGCAATGCTTCCCTTTTTTGATGGCATATTCGAAATGCATGGGGCGGAATACGGGCGGCGTACACAACAAAACCACGTCTACGCCGGAATCGATCACTTTACGGTACGCGTCGAATCCTAAGAAACAGTTTTCGTCGGGGATATCCTGTCCTTTTGCTTTCAGGGTTTCGCGGCACGAGTCTAACTTGTCCTTGAAAATATCGCCTATAGCGGTTACCTGTAAGCCATTGCCTGCATTTATAAAGTCTTCGGCAGCGCCTGAACCGCGTCCGCCGCATCCCACAAGGCCTGCTTTAAGCGGCTTTCCGTCGGGAGCTGCTTTCAGGATTTCGGGTACTGCTACATCTTTTAATTTCTCTTCCTTGGGGGCAGAGGAGCAACTTCCCAATACAACAGGAATACTCATCGTCCCTAATGCTCCCCATGCTGATGTCTTGAAGAAAGACCGTCGATTTGACTTGAAATGTTCTTTCATGTGTTTACATTAATTTTTTGATGGTGGTGATTATTTTTTCAATAAACAAACAAAATTAGAATATTATATTGATAAAAGCAAAAAATCATTTGTAAAGTGTCGGCACGGGGAATCCTTGCCTGTGTACCATGCGTCAGGCGCGTTCAACTTGGAGAATTTTCATTCCTTGAACCAACTTGCATACATGATATAATTGTTGGCGATGCGTTCAATCATATCGCGGGTTTGTTCGGGGCTGACATCTTTTACCTTTTTGGCGGGCGTACCGGCATAAAGGCTTCCCGGCTCAACGACGGTTCCTGTGAGGACTACCGCGCCTGCAGCGATGATGGAGTTTTCGCCGATCACAGCGTGGTCCAGGATGACGGAACCGATGCCGAGCAGCACATGGTCGCATATCCTGGCGCCGTGGATCACTGCGTTGTGTCCTACCGATACGTTGTTGCCGATTTCCACTACCGATTTCCGGTATAATGTATGCAATACTGAGCCGTCCTGTATGTTTACCTTGTTGCCGATGCGGATGGAGTTAACGTCGCCGCGTAATACCGTATGAAACCATATACTGCAATCGTCGCCCATGATCACATCGCCTATGATGGTTGCATTATCCGCAAAATAACAGTTATTGCCGCACACCGGCGTAAATCCCCGTACTGATTTTATAATGGCCATTGATTATATTTTTCGATGAACAAAAATGATCCTCCGATTTTAACTTTGCTTCGTGTTCGCATAATGGAACAGTTCGATCACTATGGTGCGTATGATGGTATAAACAGGGATCGCGAATAACATACCTATAATCCCGGCCAACGAACCGCCCAGAATGATGACCAGGAAAATTTCGATCGGATGAGCTTTGACGCTTTGCGAATAGATGAGCGGCTGTAATACAATGTTGTCTATCAGGTTGGCGCCAATGAACGTACCGGCAATTTGAAGCATGGTAGGCAATATCGCCTGGTAATCGTTGATACTGATACAGTCTACGGCGCCGAACAGGCATGAGCACATTACCCCGATAAGCGGGCCAAGGTAAGGTATGGCGTTGAGCATGCCTCCGAAGAACGCCATCAGCAAGGCCCCCTTAACGCCGAAGATAGCCATGCCGACATACAGCAAACCGATCATTGATGCAATTTCGATCAGCAGGCCGATAAAGTAGCGTGAAAGCAGATGGTTGATTTTTCCGGATACTACAGCCAGGCGCCCGGCATGACGCTCACCAAACAGCAATTGAGCCAACCCGTCGAAACGTACATCATCCTTGATGAAGAAGAAGGTGAGAAAAAATACGGCAAACAACCCCATCAGGAACGAACCGGTGGCGCTCATCACCCCGCCCAGCAGGTTGGAAAAATTGGTAAGGCTGACAAAATTCTTGATCTCGGTGGTAACAAGCCCCACCAGAGTTTCATGTTCGTCAATCAGGTTATTCGTATATAGAAAATCCTGCACATTGTTGAGCAGGTAGCTCAGGTTACGCGACAGGTCGTCATAGTTGATACCGGCAATTACCTGGGCTTCGCGAGTGAGCATGGGCACAAAGAAAAACAGGATCAACCCGAAGAACAGGATCAAAACAATCATCGTCAATAAAGAACTTACCCCGTAGGGAAGGTACCATTTGCAGATCCTGATCCCGCTGATTTTTTGGGCGATAGGTTTGCCAATCAGTGAAAAGATGAAAGCAAGGAAAATATAAAGTACCAGATTGGAAAAATGCCATGCCAGGACAAGCAAAAGCAAAATGGCGCAAACTTGTATGACAACGCCGGCATTGATGTTGACTTTCATGTTTTCGAGTCTTTTAATTACCCTGCAAATATAATATATTATTTTATACCATGCGCTGGCTAAAATTGTGATATAGAAATGTTGTAGAGACGTGGCATGCCACGTCTCTACAAAAATCATCGCACAAAATTACGCCGTGCGCAGTATAATCTTCGATGGTGTATGCTATTTATATAATGACGGGGTCGATAGTGACCAAAAGCCGGGTGTATTGCAAATTGCACCACGAAAAAATGGACTTGCACCACGAAAAAATGGATATGCACCACGAAAAAATGGATATGTACCATGAAAAAATGGACTTGCACCACGAAAAAATGGATATGTACCATGAAAAAATGGATATGTACCATGAAAAAATGGATATGCACCACGAAAAAATGGACTTGCACCACGAAAAAATGGATATGCACCATGAAAAAATGGACTTGCACCACGAAAAAATGGATATGCACCATGAAAAAATGGACTTGTACCATGAAAAAATGGATATGTTGCGTCGCGCCGTAGCCTGACAGGTTGATATAAAATCTTGCATCTCAAAAAAACATGCTTACCTTTGTTTTTAATGAAATCATACCGATATATGATCCTGTCATGGGTGGCCGGCTGGTTGTTAACCGCCTGCGGAGGACATGACAATACCGGCCGGAGCGGTTCGGAACAACCTTCAATTGGCGGGAACGAGCCGGTACAGGAAACAGGCGCATCCCAACCCGAAGAAAACATAGATTT
Source organism: Bacteroidales bacterium (assembly GCA_031265445.1). GTDB lineage: Bacteria > Bacteroidota > Bacteroidia > Bacteroidales > UBA4181 > JAIRLS01. Next base: position 7,269 of record JAISCQ010000066.1, on the reverse strand, counting down.
GATGACCATGCAGGAACTCCGCCTTCTGCGCAGTTCATTGTATGCCGGTCACGGTACGCTCTTTAACGAAAGCGACCTGCGAAGATACTGGCGCGAAAACACCGTATGGTACGACACATTATCGCGCGCGCGTTACGCCGAGCGGTTTGTCGATGGGTGGACCGTTACGCTGACACCCGGCGAACAGGCGCTGGCGGACAGGATCGATCACCGGATGGCGCAGTTGCAGGCGAAAAACTGCATTCGTACCGGTTGCGATACTGCGGCAAATATTCTGAACATTGTGAATATGTTCCAATTCGGGGAAATAACCCGGCAGGAAGTTATGGACGATCTGGCGGTGAATAATTACGCGGCGACGCCCGATTCCCTGTTACAGTTATTCCAGACGTACCAGCGGAATGACTCGCTGCAAATCCCCAATTTTGTTACTGTCGACCTGATGGCGCAACTTTCGCATGTTTACGAAATCTACCTGCTGCGGACGGTGGAAGAAAGATACCTTGCCCCGATGATGGCCGAACTCTGTCTGGCGCTTTACAGCGCTTCGATTGATCAGGTCAATAAAGCCGCGAAGGATGATATAAAAGACATGGCCGCCTTCAATGCGGCATTTTTTGCCGTTCCGTATAACCTGCTTACCGGAAAATCGTTGAAAATACCGGGTGATTACCAAACATCTGCTGAGGAAGAACTGGCCTATATCGCACAACAGGAAAGCCGCCGCCCGGCGCTCATGGATATAAAAGCCGATTTTGACTACAGCGCTTTCAAGCCGTACGGCCATTACACGCGCACAGCCGCGTTGCGCCGGTACTTCAAAGCATGGAAATGGCTGCAACTGGCGCCCTTTTGCGGCAGCAACAAGGCCCGGTTACAACGGGCCGTTCTGGTTACCGTAGCGCTTCAGACTGCCAGGACCAAATCCGGCGTTTCCGCTATGGATGAATATTCACGCCTGTCCGGGACAATGGAATGGTTCGCCGGCCAACCGGCTTACCGTTCAATCCTTGACGCGGCGCTCCTGCTGAAGAAGGAACGCATCACGAACATTACCGCCGCTTTGGATGCCAGGTTGCCGGCCAAGCTGAGTGCGATGATCGATCAAACAGCGTCCGGCAATGCTCCCGTAAAATATCCTGCTGCCTGCCGGGATGGAATCTATTTCGTACCTCAGCCCGCTTACACGGACGACGAACTGTTGCAAGCCATGACCGACCCGGCGCTTGATTCAAAAAGGCCCTTCCCGAAAGCGATGGATGTACTTGCCGCTTTTGGATCGCGAGCCGCATTTGATAAACTGTTCCTTGAAGACCGCGAGGATACCGTTTGGACGGCTTATCCCGCTCAAATGGCAAAAATGACGGAAAAGATGCTTCGTTTCCGGGATTGGAATGTCTCGTCGTACAACAAGCGCCTCGAGTGTATGCTGGCCATGCAGCAAAAACCCCGGTACAGTCCTGTATTTGCACAAAAACAGGCGTGGAACCGGAAAAAAATCGAGACATCTTCGGCATTATGGGTCAAAATGAAGCACGATGTGTTGCTTTACGGCGTCGTTCCCGATCATCCGGAACCGCCGGATGCAGCAGCCCTGCCCGACAGCCTCCCGGAACCGCTGACAATGGGCTACGTGGAACCGGCCCTCCCTTTCTGGGTCAAGCTGCGCGAATGGCTGGAACTGACGGACAAGACGCTGGAAAAGTACCGGCTAACAACAGATACACTAACCGTATATTCGGCACGCTTGCACCGCTACATCACTCTGATGGAGGATGCAGCACGCAGGGAACTGAACAGCGAACGCCTTCCGGACGACACATACCGGTTCATTGCACATGTCGGCGACAGTATTTACCGATTTACATTGGCAATGATAGAGCCGGAAATCGACCGTTGGGACTGGACGGCAGGAACCGACAGGACTGTAGCCGTGCTCGAAAAGGCGTATCGGCGCCACATCGCCGGAAGTCCCTCGAATGGCTCCCTGTACGCTGCCGTCGGCAATATCGACAATATTTACGTAGTGGTAGAAATTGACGGTTATTTATATCTTACCAAGGGCGCCGCATTGCGCTATGATGAATTTTCCATGCCGGAAGGGACAGATGCATACTTAAAGTGAAAGAAGTTTTCGGATTTTAAGCTATCCCGTCGTCGAATGTTTGGAAATTAAAATTGATTCGTTCCCTCAACTCCTCGGCATATTGCCCGATATCTTTGTAATAATGTCATCATCCGTTCTTTGAATTATTTAAAATAATGATAATTAGCGTGATGTGTCCTTTTTGAAGATCATGTATGATCAGTTTATTTAATTTATTTAATTTATTTCATTTATTTCTACAAAATCATGTAACATTAAATTGATGATTACGTATACCCCGTATATCTTAAAATAACTCGACATATAAATGAAACAAAAGATGATATTACGGAGGTTCAACCATATAAAAATCGCTTACTTTGGCTGTTACGGGAAATTCCTGTTGCCTATACTTTTATTGACCGTTTTTTACCCGTGTATTTTTGCGCAGGGGACCCAACACAGGATCGAGTGTCTGGCGCGGGTAAAGGGAGATTCCATCGTATTACGCTGGGTACCGGCGAGTATTCCTGCCTGGCAAACGGGTAATAAATACGGATATGTGATACACCGGTATACGATTGCACGTAACGGCGAGATGTTTCCGGACGGATTGACCAATGGTGAACTGCTCACTCCCCACCCGATACAACCTGCGCCTGAAAGTGTTTTTGAATCCCTTTCGGCCGGGATACCGGAGGCCGGTATTGTGCAGGAAGCCATTTACGGCAAGGATTTCCGGATGCCTGATCCCGAAAATGGATTTATCCCGTTCCTGAAATCATACCGGGAGCTGGAGGCCCGTTTTGGTTTCTCGCTGTTTGTTTGTGATATTTCGCCAAAGATAGCGGAAGCGGCAGGGTTGTATTATGCGGATGCCAACGTTCGGACGGGAGAACGCTATGCATACCGCATCGCTCCGGCGCAGCAGCCGCAGGGACTGGAGATACGGCCGGCCGTGAAGGTGGTCGATGCCGGCCAGCCGGATGTGATACCGGTACCGGATGAACTCCTGGCGCTGCCCGGAGATCAGGCGATCACACTGCGCTGGCCGGTGTTCCACACGGCCAACGGCGCCGAATACAAGGGTAAAACGGTGGCGAGCGATAAGGGGCGGGTAACTGTGGAACTCACCCTGCCCGCAGCCAGGGCGAATGACGGCTACGAGCTGTATGCGCTGCACCCGGTGTATGCAACCCACAGTAGCGGTTACAGGTACGACATGCTGGGCAAACTCACCGTGGTAAGCTACGCCGTGGAAACGCCCAGACTGTCGCTGGTGGCTGTGAACGGCAACACCCTCGAGAAAGGTGCCGTGAAATCGTACCTGGATCGGGTATACCTCCCGGTGGGCGTCAACTGGCAGGTGAGCGAAACGGAATTTGATTACGACATGCCCAGGGACAGCCTTGACGTGACCGGAAGCGGGATGTTCAGCCGGTATACGCCGGCGATGAAGCGCATGAACGCCGCCTTCATGCAGCGCGCATCGCTCGACAACACCAGTGGCGATATGCCGCGCGGGTGCCAGTTCGGTTATATTTTTACCGGAGCCATTACCGATGCCGGAAGCGGGATGTCGAAAAACGACATCATTGGCCGTACCGTTGCCCATGAGTTGGGACACGGCACGTTCAAGTTGAGACATACTTTCGACAGCGAATACCGGATAGCGAAGGCCACCACGGAAAACCTGATGGACTACAGCTGGGGAAGGGATCTGGTGAAGCATCAGTGGGATGCGATACATGCGCCGGGGCTGGTGATCGGACTGTTTGAAAGGGATGAGGATGCGATGATGGCAATAAGTCAAAAAATCACATATGCGATCTTAGTGTCCGGTAAAGAACTGTCCGAAAAAGATATAAAAAACAAAACCCTGAATGAGATTCGGGAAACTTCCAATGTCTATTTAGTGGATTGTGATGAACAGGTAAAAGCGCTGTTTAACGGGGCAGATGAGTATAAGCCACCTGTCATTTATTATTTTGGCGAGAAACCTGATCTGAAACTGTATTCTGTTTCTGTGGACAAGAATGAAAAATTCTCATTGAATTCTTCTCATGAAACGGAAAGTAATGCGGTTCATTTTAAAAATTCAGCAAATTCAACATTAAAATTTGAAATAAGAATAGAACAGGGAGATCCGAAACTTTTATATAATTCGGCTGAAGCTGGTAAGAACCCATCGGGAGCATATTTTATTGATCATAAAGTAACAGTATACGGGGCTAAACAATTTGGATATCAGATGTATTTCACCCAGGGTGATCGCTTGCCTCCCTTTATAAAATCCATCACATGGAATGAAGACGAACCGAAATATACCGGTTTTGCCGATTGGACTTTTAAAGAGATCAACCCCGACAGTCAAGAAAATAAGATAACCATTACTCCCGTTTTCGGGCAGCCTGTTGTCTATGCAGTACATTTTATACATGCACCGGTATTGACAGTTTCAAGCATAAACCATGACGATGGGACTGTAGGACTTGATAACTGGGAATTGTATAAAGGTATCAATCGGAATCCTGGACTCAATGGATTTTATAAGGAGACGTTTACTGCAGACAATAAGGAAAAAACGGATCATTTTTTGCCATTTATCGTAATCACGCCCAACAGTCCATCAACGATCAGTATGAATCTGAAAATGGCAAATATGAAGGAAATTAATGGTACATGTCAGTATATAGTTGAGTATAATGGAGAATCAGATATAATTACACTTTCAAGGAATGGTACGACATCATTGGATATTAAAAATATGCAGGGTACAGTTGATTATATTTACATTCGGGATATGTATGATCATTTAAAGGGAAAAATAAAAATAGTAAGACAAGTTATAAATAAAACGCTTAAATACAGGATAGTTAAGTTTAAATATATAGATGCCGAAAAAAAGGAGCACAAAGCTTTAGAGAGTAACCTCGGAAATCTAAATCAGGTTTATGCGCAGTTGGGTATCACATGGGAAGAAGAGATCGACAAAGAAGGAGAAAAAGAAGTATTGATAACAGATCATAATATTGCGGAAGTAGTTCAAAAATTGAAGATATCAGCAGCTCGGGTAAAACAGTATCTTACAGGAACTCAGGTAAATGAAAGCGACAAAGAAGATTATAAAAATGTATTAATTAGACTTTACCAACTCGGAAAGATGTCGAAACCAGGGGTTTATGATATCATATTTATGCCCTATCGTTTGGGGGTTAATGGTTTTGCCATCGCGAACGGAAGCACGTGTTTTATCAGTCCTTCTGCAGATCATTTTACGGTTGCTCACGAATTGGGTCATAATCTCGGGTTGCCTCATATTGGGAAGGAACTGGGGATTTGTGGAGATGATGACCAGGAAACAGGATGTGAGGCAAATGTTAAATCAAATAATATTATGGGATATGATCAATACAGCCGTAACTCATTTTGGCATTGGCAATCAAAGATAAAAAAATGATTTAGTACCCATGAAAAAGAAATTCTTTTTATATAAGGTACCTCTAAAAACTCCTAATTTTTTTCTCATTGAATTTGAACTCGTTTTTTTAAGAATCAAGGATAGGGTTCACGAATGCCGATGAAACAGTTAAATTCCTATACTATTTTAATTTATTAATAATCAAACGCTTACAATTATTCAAGTTCACAAAAAGGCACAGTTATCCCTTAAAGAGCATCCAGTTGAATTTTGCGGAACATAATCCCAAAATGTCCATTAGGGATCTCCCTATCAGGCTATCCTCCCTATTTTCTAATGGACACCATTAGAGCATACGATTGATAATATATTGAGGTGTAATAATTTATATTGCATTAATTGTTTAAATTTGCGGCAAGAAAATAAGATATAATGCAAAAGACGGTAATAGAGTTCGTAGACAAAGAGATAACTTCCCGGGGAGGCGTTTCCATACTGAAGAAGATGATAGATATGAGCGGTTTTTCCACTTACCTCGACACCCTTCCCTTACCCGAACAGGGGTCTAATCGGGGCTATTCCCCCCCAACAGCTGTTTCTACTGTTTATGAGTAGCGTATGGTGTGGGGCAGAGCGTTTCGCCCACATGGACATTACCCGGCTGGATACGAGTCTTCAGCGGTTATATGGCTGGCAACGGATGCCTGAACACAAGGCCTTTGAGCGTTATTTTCGCAAGTTTGACATTTCCGTTTCCCATGCGGTTTTTGGGGGACTTTACCGCTGGTTTTTCCGGAGTTTGAAATTTGACAATTTTACGCTGGACATAGATTCGTCGGTCATGACACGCTATGGAGAGCAGCAGGGCAGCGCTAAAGGCTACAATAAACACAAGCCCGGCCGCAAGTCCCATCATCCGATTATGGCCTTTGTTTCGGAAATAGAAATGGTGGCCAACTTTTGGCTTCGTTCGGGAGACGCCCATACAGCGAACAACTTTAAGGCCTTTTTGGAGGAAACGCTGCTGTTTTTGGAGGGCAAGAAGATTGGGCTGCTGCGGCTGGATTCAGGCTTCTATAGCAAAGAGATTTTCGATTATCTGGAGGCGAAAGACAGAAAAACAGACTACATAACAGCAGTTCCGATGTACGTTACCATCCAGCGCAAAATAGCAGCGCAAAAGGCATGGCTTGGCATAGAGAAAGGTATAGAGATTGGCGAGTTCGAATATCAGGCGCAGGATTGGTCGCAACCTCGCAGGATGATAGCTGTGCGCCAAAAAGTAGCCACCCGCCCGCAGGCGCCGGGTAAGCAACTCAGCCTTTTTGAAGACGACATGGAGGTAAGCGGCTACCGCTATACCTGCTATGTTACGACCTTGAAACTGAGTGCGGCAGATGTCTGGCGGCTCTACCGCGGACGGGCTAACTGCGAAAATCGTATCAGGGAGCTTAAGTATGATTACGGGCTGGATAAGATGAACCAGGCCGATTTTGACGGAACGGAAGCCGCCTTGATGCTGATGACCGTAGCCTATAACTTTCTCAGCCTTTTTAAGCAGCTGATCATTGGCGGGAACGTCAGAAACCGGCTCAAAACGCTTCGCCATAAGATGCTTGCCATTCCTTCCATCATTGAAAAAAATGCTGACACAATAACTGTCAAAATGGCTTTACATATGAATCGTAGAAACTGGATCGCCAAAGTATGTGATCGTATCCAAGTGCAATTTCTGAAATCCGGCTAATGGACATTTTGGGAT
>JAISCQ010000054.1 GCA_031265445.1 Bacteroidales bacterium | reverse complement strand
ATGGGGTTGGACGGGCCTATCCGTTCCGGGGTATCGGAGATTAATCCCAGATCCTTGACGTACTGGAAGTCGTCGGACAGGGTATCGAAATCAAATTCGCCGATGACAATGGGTTCGATGATTCTCCTGACCCGTTCTTCCTTCAGTCGTTCGAGCAGGCTGTCGATGTGCGTGTCGCGGCGCAGGATGATGGTCTGGACGGCTTCTGCGACCCGTTCGGCAGTGACCGGCTGCGTGTAGTCGGAGTGCAGCATTTCGACAATCACTTCGTTCGCGACGGCGTTTACCAGCCAGGGCTGTCCCTGCGTCTGCTGCCAGACCAGTTCGACGGCGTCTTCCTCGAAGATCTGTCCCGTTTCATCGGTGTGCTGCTGATAAAGTTGGCGGATTTCTTCCTTTGTGAAGTTTTTCAGGGTATAGGTTTTAGTCACGATATTAAACGGGCTGGCCGAACCCAGCGACTGGCTTTCGGGGCGTACCTGCGCCTTGTAGTCGCGGATGTTGCGCATGCCCACCAGAGCGATAATTCGCACCATACTTTTTTAACAGGGACGGGTAATTATAATCGTGTTCGTATTCGTAGACATTTCCGCTCCAACCCTGTCCGTCAAAAGCATTGTTGTGTGCACTCTCAAATTGTCGCTGTCATTTGCCCCTGTCAGGATTGAAACAGTTGTCAGGTCGTTTTGTTAAAATTCCATAAAAAATGGCCCGATCTCGATAACCAACACATTTTTATCCTAACTTTGCCCAAGATATGGTCAGATTAGCTATCATTGAATGAATAGCCGTTCGAACATTGGTTTTATATCATCGCCCGTGTGTGCACACGTATTTTCAATTTGAAGCCCGTGTGCGCGCATCAAATAACGAATTGTAATTTTTCATATACCAAAAAACATCAAATAAAATGAATCCAAACGAAGTATCACGCCGGTCATTCCTGAAGAAGGCCGCAGTATTCTCGGCAGCGGCAGGCGCCGTGCCCACGATCCTCACCTCGGTACAAGGATCGACAAAACCGGCAGCATGGAAGCTTGCCGGCGCCAACGAACGCGTCAATCTTGCCTGTTGCGGCGTTGGCAACCGTGGCGCCGAAATCATCCGGGATTTATACAACACCGGTTTGTGTAATATCGTAGCCCTGTGTGATGTAGACATGGGCGCCCCGCACACCACCAAGATCATGGAAATGTTCCCTGATGCCAAGCGGTTCCAGGATTTCCGTGAGATGTTCGATAAGATGGGTAACCAAATCGATGCTGTTACAGCAGGAGTACCCGACTTCTCGCATTTCCCCATTGCCATCACCGCCATGAAGCTCGGTAAACACATCTATTCCGAAAAGCCATTGGCGCGCACATTCTACGAAAACGAACTCCTGATCAAGGCTGCCAGGAAATACCCGAAAGTGGCCACGCAGATGGGCAATCAGGGGCACTCCGAAGCAAATTACTTCCAGTTCAAAGCATGGGTCGATGCAGGTATCATCAAGGATGTGACTGCCATTACGGCGCACATGAACTCGTCGCGCCGCTGGCATGGCTGGGACCCAAACATCAAAAGTTTCCCGCCCGCCGAGCCGATCCCTTCAACACTCGATTGGGAAAAGTGGCTCACTATGGCGCAACACCACGACTATAACCACGATTACGTGAACGGACAGTGGCGTTGCTGGTACGATTTCGGTATGGGCGCGCTGGGCGACTGGGGCGCACATCTGATCGACACTGCCCACCAGTTCCTCGACCTCGGATTGCCCTATGAAGTGAACCCCGTCAAGCTCGAAGGACACAACCCCTTCTTCTTCCCGATGTCGTCTACACTCCTGTTCCGTTTCCCGGCAAGAGGTAAAATGCCTGCCTGCGACATCACCTGGTACGATGGCGTGAACAACCTGCCTCCCATCCCCGAAGGATTCGGCGTAGCAGGACTTGATCCCAATATCCCGCCGCCAAGCACCGGCGCCATCGAAGCCAAGCTGAACCCCGGAAAGATTATTTACAGCAAAACGCTGACTTTCAAAGGAGGATCGCATGGCAGCACGCTGTCCATCATCCCCGAGGAAAAAGCAAAAGAAATGGCTCCGAAACTTCCCGAAGTTCCCCAAAGCCCGTCGAACCATTACAAAAACTTCCTGTTGGCCTGCAAGGGCGAGGAAAAAACCCGTTCGCCATTCGAAATATCCGGCCCGTTGAGCCAGGTTTTTTCACTGGGTGTGATGGCGCAAAAACTCAACGTGAAGATTGAATTCAACCGCAAGAAGAAAAAAATCACCAATAACAAATTGGCAAACGCTCTGCTTGCCGGTTCGCCGCCACGCAAAGACTGGGAACAGTATTACAAGATTTAGCTGTTCGCAAAGGCTGTCTCACATGGAGGCAGCCTTTTATTTTATCCGCCCGGAATGACCGACTTTGGTTTGTTGACATTCACAATTCCACTTTCATTTTCGCATATCTTTTTCTGTACTCTTTAGGCGTAATTTCCATTTCCTGCCGGAAGGCTTTTGAAAAATGGAACGGATCGTAGTACCCCAACCGGAAGGCAATCTCTTTGATTTTCATATCCGAAAATTGCAAATAGGAACAGGCTCGCTGTATTTTCAACTGGTTGTAATATTCCATTGGGGCGTAAGAGGTCTTCTGGGCGAAGAATGCACCAAAATGCGATATCGAATAACCTGCATGACCTGCAATATCGTCGAGGGTAATTTTATTTTCGAGGTTATCTTTCATAAACAGGATACTTTTCTGCACCACATCGGTTTCCTTTGCTTTTTTAATCTCGCGAAACTGGTTGATGTATTTGAGCGAAGCCAGGAAATGCATCAGGCAGAAGCTCACATATTCCAGGTTTTCGGGGCTGTAACCCATTTCGAGGTTCTGGTACATTTCCTCGAAAAGCTGGAAACGGTCGTTGTAGCGGCTTTTGTCCGACTCTTCCAAACGGATGGGTTGCCCGATGATGCTTGAAAACATCGAAACGTTTTCGCCACGAAAATGAAGCCAATAGATGCTCCATGGGTCGGCATTGTCAGTTCCATAAGCATGAGCGTCATGAGCCGGAGTAATAAACGCCTGGTTCCGGGTTAGCGGATAAACCGTCTCTTGATGCTTCACCCAACCTTTTCCTTCTTCACAATAGATAAAAATATTCTCATGACAGCCTTCGGGACGTTCGCGGTAATGGTATTTGGCATGTGGATAATAACCTATATGCGTAATAAACAATTGTTTGGTGATCGAGTTCGCCGCTTGAAAATGTCTTATATTATAAGGTGTAATAATCGCTTTTTCACCTTTGAATCCTTCCGCTATCTTTTCCATTATTTTTTACATTTTTGCAATAATATCTTACATTTTTACTAAATATCAAACACTTGCATTCCATGCAAAAATAGTGATTTTTTACATACTTCTCGAAAATAATGGTTTTTTACATATTTTTCGAAAATAATTGCATTTTTTACATCGCCGAACCATGTACTTTTGTCATATCAAAAAAACGCCATGAAAGGAAAAAATAAAGGTGCTTATTTATTGTTCATCTCTCTGGCTTCGGCAATGGGGGGATTATTGTTCGGCTACGATTGGGTAGTGATTGGCGGCGCCAAGCCGTTTTACGAAGTCTTTTTCGGTATTGCGGACGCTCCTGCCATGCAGGGTTGGGCGATGGGAAGCGCCATCCTCGGTTGTTTAGCAGGCGTCATGGTATCGGGCAGCTTATCCGACCGGTATGGACGAAAGCCATTATTGATGGTTGCAGCAGCCGTTTTCATCATTGCTTCCATAGGAACAGGAGCCGTCAACAGTGTTTCGTGGTTCATCACGTACCGGATATTGGGCGGTATCGGTATTGGAATCGCATCCAACCTTTCGCCGATGTACATTGCCGAAGTGTCGCCCGCCGGAGTGCGCGGACGGTTTGTTTCCATCAACCAGCTAACCATTGTGCTGGGCATCCTGGCGGCGCAAATCGCCAACTGGCTGATTGCCGAACCGGTAACTGCCGGCGAAGACATCCTCGCATCGTGGAACGGACAGACGGGCTGGCGCTGGATGTTCCGGGCCTGCGCCGTTCCTGCTTCTTTGTTTTTCGTCATGGTCTTTTTTATTCCCGAAAGTCCGCGCTGGCTGGCTACCCGGCTGCATCACGAACAGGCCGAAACGATACTTGCACGCATTGGCGGTCGCGACTATGCCCGGAACGAACTGGGCGAAATCAAATCGACCGTACAAAAGACCGCGCAAAAAACGAGTTTCCGTATGCTGTTCGAAGGCCGCATGCCGAAAATATTGCTGATCGGCATGGTGATAGCCGCTTTCCAGCAGTGGTGCGGTATCAACGTTATTTTTAACTATGCGCAGGAAATATTTGCTGCCGCCGGTTACGGGGTTTCCGACATCCTGTTCAATATCGTAGTTACGGGCGTTACCAATGTGATTTTCACTTTTGTGGGAATGTATGCCGTGGATCGCCTGGGACGCCGTGCGCTGCTGCTGTTCGGCGCTGCAGGTCTGGCCTGTATCTATGCCATATTGGGCGCATGCTACTGTTTCCATGTGACGGGCATCGCAGTATTGTGCCTGGTGGTGTTGGCCATCGCCTGCTACGCCATGACGCTGGCGCCTGTCGTATGGGTCGTAATTTCCGAGATATTTCCCACCCGGATCCGCGGAATGGCTATGGCTGTGGCAACCTTCTCGCTGTGGACGGCCTGTTTTGTGCTTACATATACTTTCCCGCTGCTGAATAAGGGGCTGGGATCTTATGGGACTTTCTGGCTGTACGGGATCATTTGCGTGCTTGGATTTATCTTTATCAGGGCCATGCTGTCCGAAACAAAGGGAAAATCGCTGGAAGAAATTGAAAAGGAGTTGACAGGGCAAGATGTCATCAAACAGTCTTATTGAAAATATAAATGGAAAAAATAACCGAATACCTGATTCGCCCCACTGTCACCGGAAAAGGTGAGGTGCGGGCCTGGGAAGAAGAACTGATGCTGCCGACTTACGAAGTCGGGGAAGAGGAGAAAAATCCGATCTTTCTCGAAAAGCGTGTTTATCAAGGTAGCAGTGGTGCGGTTTATCCATATCCGGTGATCGAAAAAATCCATGATGAAAAACACGACAAGGCTTACCGGGCTTTTTTCCTGGAAAACGAGTATCTCAAAATCATGATATTGCCCGAACTGGGCGGTCGGGTACAGATGGCTTACGACAAGGTGAAACAGCGCCATTTCGTGTACTACAACCAGGTGATCAAACCGGCGCTGGTGGGGCTTACCGGGCCGTGGATTTCAGGGGGGATCGAATTTAACTGGCCGCAGCATCACCGCCCCAGCACCTTCCTGCCTGTCGACTGCTCTGTAGAGGACAATGCCGACGGCAGCAAAACCGTGTGGTGCAGCGAGGTGGAGCGCATGTCGCGTACCAAAGGCATGCAGGGCTTTACGCTGTATCCCGGTAAGGCTTACCTCGAAATAAAAGTGCAGATATACAACCGTACGCCTTTCCCGCAGACGTTCCTGTGGTGGGCCAATCCGGCCGTGGCGGTCAACGACCGCTACTACTCGGTATTTCCGCCCGATGTCCATGCGGTTTTCGACCACGGCAAGCGCGACGTATCGAACTTTCCCATCGCTACGGGCGTGTACTACAAGCAGGATTATTCGGCAGGCGTGGATATTTCGAAATACAGCAATATCCCTGTGCCGACATCGTACATGGCGGTACGGTCGAACTATGACTTTGTGGGCGGCTACCAGGAAGACGTCCGCGCCGGTTTGCTGCACGTGGCCGATCATCATGTATCGCCCGGCAAGAAACAGTGGACGTGGGGTAATGGCGACTTCGGACAGGCCTGGGACCGCAACCTCACCGATGAGGACGGCCCGTACATCGAACTGATGACCGGCGTATACACCGATAACCAGCCTGATTTCTCATGGCTGCAACCTTATGAGGAAAAGTCGTGGGTACAGTATTTCATGCCGTATGCCGAAGCGGGCTATGTGAAGAATGCCGGCAAGGACGCCATCGTGAATGTAGATACCAAAGACGGCGAAACGCAGGTCATTCTTTACACAACCGGCGAATACAGCGACCTGCACATCCTGTTGGAAGATACTTCCGGGAAAGCTTACATAGATGCAACAGTCGACGCATCGCCATCCAGGCCGTACCGGGCAACCGTAAAAACCGGGAACATTTTGCCGGAAGATATGCTGCTGGAGGTACGCGACAGGAACCGGCGCTTGCTGGTGGCTTACCGGGCCGAAAAACCCGAAACGAAAACCGCGCCTGATCCTGCCCGTGCAGCCAAAGACCCGAAGGACATCGCTTCCATCGAACAATTGTTCCTGACGGGATTGCACCTGGAGCAATACCGCCACGCCACCTGCAACCCGATGGATTATTACCTGGAAGCGCTGAACCGCGAACCGGACGATGCGCGCTGCAATAATGCCGCAGGCTTGTTCTACATGCGCCGCGGGCAATTCGCCAAAGCCGAACCTCATTTCCGCAAGGCCATTGCAACGCTTACCGAACGCAACCCCAACCCGTACGACGGCGAACCGTACTATAACCTGGGTTGGTGCCTGAACATGCAACATCGACCGGATGAGGCCTGCGACGCCTTCTTCAAATCGGCATGGAACGCAGCCTGGCAGGATGCAGCCTGTTTAGCCCTGGCGCAGCTGGATGCCGGCAAATCCGACTGGCCGTCTGCACTGGAAAAAGCAGAACGCAGCCTTATCCGCAACCGGCACAACCACAAAGCCCGGCAATTGAAAGCATCCGCCTTGCGGAAACTGGGACGGAAGGAAGAAGCGCTGGAATGGATCGGGGAATCGCTGCAGATTGACCGGTTCAATATGGGCTGCCGTTTTGAGGCGTATCTGCTCACAGGCGACGAGGCCGTATTGAAAGAATTGACAGGACTGATGGGCAACCGCATACATGCTTACATCGAATATGCGCTCGATTTTGCCGCGGCGGGCATGTACGGAGAAGCGTCACAATTCTTATCGCAGTGCCACACCGCCGCCTACCCGATGGCATATTACGCGCTGGGATATTTTGCTTCGTCAGGCGGAAATCCGGAGAAAGCCAAAGAATACTATGTCAAGGCTGCACAAATGTCGCCCGACTACTGTTTTCCGAACCGTATCGAGGAGGTGAACATCCTGCAGGACGCCATGCGCGCGAATCCTGCCGATGCCAGGGCGCCGTATTACCTCGGTAATTTCTGGTATGCCGCCCGCCAGTATCCCGAAGCCGTCGAATGTTGGGAACGCTCGGCCGCGCTGGACGGAACTTTTCCCACGGTGTTGCGTAACCTGGCGCTGGCTTATTACAACAAACGCGGCGAAAAATCCAAAGCCTGCGAGATGCTCGAAAAGGCTTTCGCGCTGGATGTCGCCGATGCCCGCATACTGATGGAGCTCGACCAGTTGTACAAAAAACTGGGACGGCCTCATGCGGAACGTTTGGCTTTCCTCGAGCAATACATGCCTCTGGTGGAGCAACGCGACGACTTGTGTATCGAACGCGTCACGCTCTACAACCAGTTGGGCGAATACGAAAAAGCCCGCCGGCTGATTGCTGCACGCAAATTTCATCCGTGGGAAGGAGGCGAAGGCAAAGTGACGGGACAATACATCCTGTGCCGCCTGGAACTGGCCAAACGGGCCATTGCCGAAAAACGTTTTGCCGACGCGCTTTCCCTGCTGCACGAAACCGACGCCTACCCGCACAGCCTCGGCGAAGGAAAACTGCCTACCATGGAGGAAAACGACGTGGATTATTACAAAGGCCTGGCCTGTCGTGGTCTGGGCGATGAAGAAAATGCCCGCCTCTTTTTCGCCAAAGCGACCCGCGGCTCATCCGAACCGGTACAGGCTTTTTTCTACAATGATGCACAACCCGACAAAATTTTCTACCAGGGGCTGGCATGGCGTGCGCTGGGCGACGAAGAAAAAGCGCGTCACTGCTTCCATAACCTCATCGCTCATGGCGAAAAGCACATGAACGATCGCTGCCGCATCGACTATTTTGCCGTCTCGCTACCCGATCTCGCTATCTGGGACGACGATTTGAACCGCCGCAACCGGATACATTGCCATTATATGATGGGGTTGGGATACCTGGGACTGGAGGATATGGAGAAAGCAAAGATGTTTCTCGACAAAACGGTCGAATCGGACATCAACCGGCAAGGAATTCATATCGCCCGATTGGTGAACGATTCATGTGACCGGTCTTTCATGTCCCTAAAGAATAGACCTGATTAAATTCATCAAAAATCATGAATATAAAAATATCAAAAATGGCCTCCGTTATGTCGAAATCTTTAGAAAATTTGTTGCCGGTAATGTTCGGCAAATCACCGATTGGCACGGCTTTTGCAGAGAGAGAGAGAGAGAGAGAGAGAGAGAGAGAGAGAGAGAGAGAGAGAGAGAGAGCACACACACTATAGGCACGCGCGCGTATAATATTTTTTGGAAAAAACATATCAATCGCAGATCTCCTTTGGGGGGCGTGTGCGATTTTTTTATGCTCTTCAGCTCATACCTTTATGGTTGGGGCCAGGAAAATGATGTGATCCCAAGTTCTCCGGACGGACTCCTGATGCCTCCGATTCGGGTCAGTCTCCAGTTTCCCAAAAAGATTGACATCAAATCTACAAAAGTGAAGAAGGGAGACAAATTGAAAATTAAGATGGTCACTGACGGTGGGTTGGAATTTTTCTTCCCAGAGGTCTCAGGACGAAAAATTCTTTGGAATTTTCCTTCCCGGAGAACTCCTCCTTTTGACCCTGACAGGTCTGACGACCCTGTCAGGTCAGGCTATTCATTTCAAAAAAGTAAAATAAATAAAATTCTAAAAACTCTAAAAATAATAATCATGAATACAAATCGTATCAACTCAATGCTATTGGTAGCAATCATCGCTACCATATCCTGTACCGCCGGCTGGAGCCAGGAAAAGGATGTGGTACTGAACTCGCCTGACGGATTGTTGAACATCACTTTCCGCACGGTAGAAAACCGTCCGAACACGACCAACCGTCCCAATGATGCAAATATTCCGGTTACGGAAAGACTGGTTTACGAGGTAAAATACAAAGGCAAACAGGTAATGGATCCTTCGGCAATGGGCCTGGAATTGGAGGGGAGCCGGGCGCTGGGCGAAAGTGTCAGGATATTGGCTCATCAGTTTTCGGAAGGCGCTGATCATTACAAGCTAATTACCGGGCGCACCTCTTCTGTATCTGAGAAATACAATGCAGTTGTACTGGAAGTTGTTGAAGACCGTTTCGGGTCCCGTAAAATGAATATTGAAGCACGGGCATATAATGACGCTGTGGCTTTCCGGTATATCGTTCCTGAACAGCCTGCACTGATCGAGTACAGGTTAAAAAGTGAAAAGACAGAATATCGACTGGCAAAAGATGCGATTTCCTATGCCCTGGTATTGCCTAATTTCAGATCGAGCTACGAAAGCGAATTCCATAAAGTGCCGGTTAGCGGATTATCCAACCAGGGAGGTGTAGCAAGTTACTATTTAGTGGGCATGCCTTTATTGCTGGACATGTATGGCGTCGGCTGGGTAGCCATTACCGAGGCAGATATCGAAGGGAATGCAGCTACATATTTGCGTAACCCGTCAGGGTCGTGGACAGGCCACTGGTTCGAATCTGTAACTTCGCCGAGCCTGAAAGACCAGGAACTGGCTGTTATCAGCCCACTGCCTCATAAAACGGCATGGCGTGTCATGATGGTTGATTCGGAACCGACACATTTTATGGTATCAAATACCTTGACCAACCTGAACCCTGAGTGCCGGATTACCGACACGTCGTGGATCAGGTCGGGAAAATCGTCGTGGGATTGGTGGAACGGCAGCCTGAACAGGGATGGAGAACGGGCGTATACTACTGAAACCATGAAATACTATGTCGACTTTGCAGCTGAATCGGGACTGGAGTATATGACCATTGATGCCGGTTGGAGTGGAGGCGATATCACTGTTTGTCGCGACAATGTCAATGTACCTGAAGTTGTTGAATATGCCAGAACAAAAGGTGTAAAAGTCATTATCTGGGTAGGTGGAACCAATGTCTGGCGACAAATGGATGAAGCGTTTCCATTATATGAGAAATGGGGCGTCGCAGGGATGAAAATAGATTTCATACTGCGTGACGACCAGGCCGGTATTGACTTTTATTACAAGGTAGCCGAAAAAGCGGCCAGGCATAAACTGTTGGTAGACTTTCACGGATGTACCAAAACATGGGGACTGCAGCGCACATATCCGAATGTAATTGGCTTTGAGTGCGTTTTGGGTATGGAGAACTCATTGGTTGGCGTGCGCGATAATCCGGAAAATCGTTTGGTCACTCCATTCGCACGGATGATAGGCGGCTTGGTTGATTATACCCCTGGAGCATTCGAGAACGTAACACGCGAGGAATTTGAAGGGCGCAGCCAAAAGCCAGTGGTAATGGGTACGCGCGCCCATCATTTAGCCATTTATGTGGTGTATGAATCTCCTTTTCACATGGTCTCGGATTGGCCGGAGAGGTTTAAAAATGATCCTTCGTTTGAATGGATTAAGAAAGTACCTTCCAGCTGGGATAAATCAATTGTTCTGAACGGATATCCGGGCGAATATGTTACCATTGCAAGGAAAAGAGGAACCGACTGGTATCTTGGAGCTATGACCAACTGGACAGCGCGTGATTATGAGATCCCATTAAACTTTCTTGAGGCAGGAAACTATGTCGCCGAAGTATATGCCGATGCACCGGATGCGGACAGATTCCCCAAGAAAGTAACTGTCAAAACGATCAAGGTAACCCCAGGCAGCAAGTTCAAGATCAACATGGTATCGGGTGGCGGAATAGCCGTTCATTTTGCAAAGGTGAAATAATCTTAAAACACTCACTTATGTTTCATATTTCTGTTAAAAAAATCAAGGCTACCTGTTTGGCAATATATGGTCTGCTGGTATTATTTCTGTTTCCGGTTAAAGGAATGCAGGAAAGATATGACATCAGTTCGCCTGACGGGGCTTTGAAAATCCGGCTGAATATATCGGATGAGATTCACTATGAGGTTTTTTACAATGATGTTGTCATGATTACGCCGTCAAAAATATCCATGACTCTGGAAGATGGCCGGGTTATCGGAAAAGCTGCGACAATAGAGGATATTAAAAGTAAAAGTATTCATGAGTCGATACCGTTGTTATACGGAAAGCATAAATCTCTTGACGACACCTGCAATGAACTGGCAATTGTTTTCACTGAAGGATATTCGTTAATTGCCCGGGCATATAACGAAGGCGTCGCTTACAGGTTCGAAACGAAACTCGGAGGTTCGCTGACCGTAAAATCAGAAGAAGCGAATTTCAATTTTTCCGGTTCCCCGTCTGTCTGGTTTCCCGAGGCTGACGAGAATATGTGGTCATGGGAACGGTCTTATCGATTATATGCTTCCATCAAAAATATTGGCGCTGGAGAATTTGCAGTTACACCGGCTATGTTTTCATATCCTGAAACCGGTATTCGCGTGGTGATCGCCGAATCGGACCAAACAGACTATCCCGGAATGTATATTCAGCCGAGTGGTGAAAACAGTGTAAAAGGGAAATGGGCGCAATATCCCAAAACGGTTACCGACCCCGATAATGTATATGCTTATCACAGGGTAACAGAACGATATGATTACCTGGCAAGAACATCCGGCGACCGTTCATATCCATGGAGGGTGATTATTGTTTCGGCGCAGGATAAAGATCTATTAAATAATGAACTGATCTTTAAGTTGGCCAAGCCGCAACAAATCACCGGTACCGACTGGATCAAACCCGGCAAAAGCGCTTGGGAATGGTGGCACGACGGCATTCTGGAAGGCGTATCCATTCCATCCGGCGAAGGCAACTTGAGTTTTGATGTGTACAAATACTACATTGACTTTGCCGCGAAATACAAACTTGAGTATGTCACACTGGACGCCGGTTATGATGCCGGTTATGTAAAGCAGGTGTGCGATTATGCAGCATCAGTAGGGGTAAAGATCTTTTTATGGGACTTTATCAATTTGCCGGTCAGAAATCCTGATCGTATAACAGAACTGAAAAATTACGGGGCTGTAGGGATAAAAGTCGATCTGATAGAGCGGGATGACCAGGTGGCTATGAATTGGATCGAAAAATTGGCAAAGGATTGTGCCGACCGGGAAATGATGTTAGTATTGCACGGTTGCCCCAAACCATCCGGCCTGCAACGTGCATATCCCAACATAGTCAATTTTGAAGCTGTGCGCGGAGCCGAATGTAATAAATGGGATGCCACGGCCAATCCCGATTATCACTTACAGTTCCTGTTCATCAGGATGCTGGCCGGACCGCTGGATTATACTCCAGGCTCCATGCGCAATGTGAACAAAGCCAATTTTTCAGCTGCCGCCAAAGGTATTCCAATGAGCATGGGGACTCGTTCCCATGAACTGGCCATGTACGTGCTGTTTGATCAACCGCTTGCATATTTGTGCGACTCCCCGGTTGAATATCCCAAATACCGGGATATAATGAAGTTTCTATCGGCAGTGCCTACTGTATGGGACCAAACGGTACCACTTGCAGCCGAAATGGGCGAATATGCGGCTATAGCCAAAAAAAGCGGTGACGACTGGTATGTGGGCGCCATGACCAATTGGAAAAGTCGATCCGTCGAAATAGATTTTTCCTTTCTGCCTGATGGAATATCATACAGTGCAGATGTGTACAGGGACAATGATGAATCCGCAAAGGATGCCGGGAAATATACCTGCGAAACGATCCCGGTAACCAAACAGACAAAATCAACTTTTCAGCTGGCTCCCGGAGGTGGAGTCGCTATAAGAATTAAGGAATCCGTACCGACAGGAATATCGGATTTTGTGAAACACGATTCGGAAAATAATATTGTTGTTTATCCGAATATCAACAGGCAGGAAATCAATATCAAGTCCGAAATCAGGTTCGATCTGATTACTGTTTATGATGTAAAGGGCGCTGCGATGATACAAAAACCATATAATAAGGAATCAGCCATCCAGCAGTTAAGTATCAATTCATTGAAAGAAGGATGTTACATCGTTCGCCTTGCAGGGAAGGCAGGCAGTTATTCGGTTAAATTTATCAAATAGAATATTGTTCAACTTTTAATACATATTGCTTATTGTTATATCCATCATCAAATTCACTAAAAGAGTTTCTAAAAATTTTCAATTTTTCAAATCGTTTAATATTAAATCATAAATTATGACGAAGTTTAGTTTTTTACTTATCGGAACTTTGATGCTCGTGTGCAATGTTGCACTTGCTCAAAACATCACTGTGACGGGACGCATTACGGACAAAACCACTAATGACCCGTTGATTGGCGTAACTGTTTTTGACGAACAGGATGTCACAAAGGGAACTGTGACAGATGCGAATGGAAATTATTCAATATCGGTAAAAGCGGATGCTACGCTCAAATTTACTTATGTTGGATATACCGCGGCAGAAGCGCCTGTCCGCGACAGAACGAGAATTGACATACAGATGGAAGAAAGCGCACTGGAAATAGACGAAGTGGTTGTCGTCGGTATTTCGATGCGAAGAGCCGATTTGACAGGGGCTGTAGGCAGTGTTTCGAGCGCTCAACTGCAAGAAAAGCCTGCCGCTACGATTAATACGGCTTTGCAGGGACGGGCATCCGGGGTATATGTCTCAAACGATCCTGCCCCCGGATCCGACGCAAGCATCAGAATCCGCGGCAATAATTCCATCAGTTATGGCACTGATCCCATATATGTAGTGGACGGGATCGTCATGAGCAGCGGTTTTAGCTCAATTAATGTGAATGATGTTGCCGCAATTGATATTTTGAAAGACGCATCGGCAACAGCACTGTACGGATCGCGCGGCGCTAACGGCGTAGTAGTCATCACTACCAGGAAAGGCAAAAAGGGCGGAAAAGTTTCTTACGATGGCTGGTTCGGATGGGAGTCGTTCAGTTATAAAATACCCAGAATGAATGCGAAGGAAACTTATGATCTGCGTGTGGATGCTTTTGCGAACCTGTACATGGATCAAAACCCCGGCGCCGACCGTCAGCAGTATATCACGGATATTACTGCCCGGGGGAATGCCGCCGCCATTTTTGAAGAATACGAGTTCGATGCTGTTGCACAGGGAAAAAGTTACGACTGGTTAGAAAAGGTAACTCGCGGAGGATTGCAGCAAAATCATTCAGTCAGTTTTTCAGGTGGCAGCGATCATGGCAATTATTTTGTAAGTTTTGGTTATTACGAACATGAGGGAATGATTCAAAATTCGGATAACACCAGGTATACCGGCAGGATTAATCTTGAGCAGCAAATAAAACCCTGGATGAAAGTAGGCACAAATTCATCTTTTTCGCGTATCAAAACCGCCCTGGTGCAAAGCAGTGTATTTGGCCAGTCATTTGGTGCAAACCCAATGTACGAACCCAACGATGAGGATGTCTATATGATGTGGGGGTCAAGCAGCCAAAGCAGCTCTCACAATCCGGTTAAAACGCTTACAATCGATGATAACCGCTATCAAAACAGGATTAATTCAACCAATTATATCAACATCACGCCTGTTCAGGAATTAAATATCCGCGCCGCTTATTCATTGGATTACCGTGCTCAGACACAATATACTTATATTCCGCAAGGTATTGGGCAATCCCTGCAAAATTCCCTGGATGGACGGGCTACGCATCAGAAGAACGAATGGTTGAACTGGCAGTGGGATATTTCGGCTACCTACACCAGTACCTTTGCGCAAAAGCACAGGCTGTCGGCTTATGTTGCCTTCAACGCCTCTGAAGACAATTCCGAATGGGATAGCGTACAGGCAGATGGATTCCCTTCAGACGAATTTTCCTATTATTATCTGAATGCCGCTACAAAAAAGACCGATTTCGCAGTAGGATCCGATTTTCAAACCAGTACTATTGCTGCTTTCCTGCAGCGTATCAATTATTCTTACGCAGGCAAGTATGATGCAACCATTACTTTGCGTCAGGAGGGTTCGTCAAGAATTGCCGAGAAGTACCGCTGGGGCTTGTTTCCTGCTTTAGCGCTCAGGTGGGCGATCTCTGAAGAAAGTTTTCTGAAGAACTCGGGTATATTCGATCAGCTCAACCTGAGGGCGGGTTACGGTATTGTCGGTAACCAGAATATTCCCATGTATGCTTACATGTCGTTATATCGTCCGTCGGTGAGCGGAACCACGGTTTCATATAATTCCGACGGCAGACTGGGAAATCCGGACATTCAATGGGAACAGCAAAAGCAGCTCAATATCGGGTTGGATGTAACCGTATGGAACAATCGTCTTTCATTGAGCGCTGACTATTTTAATATCAACAATGACGATCTGCTGATGCAGAGAACCCTGTCAACGTTGACGGGTTTTAACAATACCATCGCCAACGTCGGAGCAATGACCAATAAGGGATTTGAATTTACCGCTACTGCACGGATCATTGATCGCAGTGACTTTAGCTGGAATGTGAACGGTAACATATCGTTTACGAAAAATAAAATTACCAGATTATTCGGTGATGTTCAAGCGCTTTATTCCTATGGCGGTTATACAAATTCCGAAATCCAGCGCACGGGCAACCTGTTCGTTGGCGAATCCATCAACAGCATTTACGTATGGAAATACGATAAAATCGCGCAGCAAACCGATATGGATAAGATTTCCGGGATGAATCTGGCCGGAAGAATCGTCCGTCCCGGGGATATCATGGTTGTTGATACGGATGAGAATGATGTCATTAATGACGAAGACCGCTATGTGACAGGAAATACCGATCCCAAATTCTATGGCGGCTTTTCAACCGACATCAAGTATCGAGGTATCGGATTGAACGCTATTTTCACTTATTCGCAGGGGCTTAAAAGAATAAGCGGTAGCTACGAGGGGATGATGAGCAGCGCCGGGTTGTCCGTCGGCCACACGGATATGTTGAATCGCTGGACGCCGCAGAACACCGGTACAGATATACCTCGCGCATACGCTGCAAGCGGCCGTTTCGGTTTCGGCGAGGTTGACTGGGGCGTACAGGATGCTTCTTTCCTGAGACTGTCGGTACTCACACTGTCATACGATTTGCCGGTGCAATGGATATCGAAGATCAAAATCAGCAATGCGCAGATATACCTGACCGGAAACAATGTTTTTTGCGCAACCCGATATAAGGGTTTCGATCCGGAAGGCGGCGATGACTACCCTACCTCCCGTATGTTTGTAACCGGTATCAGATTAGATTTTTAACACAATTCTTATTTCATAACAATTAATATATTACGTATGAAAACCATCAAGATATTCGTAATTTTGTTGCTGGTGATCAGCACAGCGGCGTGTTCCGATTTTTTGGACCAGAAGCCGAAAACAGCGTTGACGCAGGAAGATGTATTTAACGATTTGGATAATGTTGAACTTGCTGTTGTCGGGTACATCAATGCTTTAAGGGAAACTCAAAAGGAAAGGGATCATTTTATGTTTCAGCTGGGTAGCGACGAAGCAAAACAGGGCGCCTGGCAAGTACGGGAAAATGCGGAACAGGCTGCTTTTGACCGCTATAACGCGAGATTAAATCCGGACAATTCCGCCGTTTACCGGCAATGGAACCTGAGATGGCCAACGATTGGACAATTGGGGCAAACAGCTTACGCCCTTGAAAATTCCAGCGCCGAAGACGTTGACAGAAAAAACCGGCTGTACGGCGAAGTTTGCTATTGGCGGGCAATGTTCAGTTTCGAGCTGTGTCAATTCTGGGGCGAGATTCCAATCCTGGACATTAACCGGATGCGCGAGTATGGAACAAGCCGCAGACCCGTAAAAGATGTTTACGAATTCATTATTTCCGACCTGGAAAAGGCGATCCAGTATCTTCCTGCGACACAGGACGACAAATCAAGACCAACATCAGGCATTGCCAAAGCGCTGATGGGTAAAGTCTATTTGTCCGCATGGGAAGATTCGGGCATCAGGGATTATGCAAAAGCGCTATCCTGGTTTGAGCAACTAACGGCATCCGGTTCCGGATATTCATTGGTTGCAAGTTATGCTGACCTGTTTGATGCATCATTATCAACATTCGTACAAAATTCCTCCGAATCAATATATGAGTGGCAATTTCAGAACGTTACGAGCGGTGGTAATGCAAATAGGATGCAATGGCAGGCAGGTTCGCGAAGCATGACCAATCTCTTTGAATATTGTTATTTTGGCGGATACGATATGCTGATCCCTACCGAATATTATTACAAAATGGCGAGCGAAGGAGGTGTCTGGGAAGATGGCGATTTGCGTAAGGATGTAAGTATCAGGTACGACTTCGCATACAAAGTTCCCAATACAGTGAATCCGGATTCGGTGTGGATTCCTGCTGCACCTCCCGGGTCGTGGGGAGGAGATGAACTGGAGCCGCATTGCAAAAAATATGAAGATTACAGAGGCGATGGTGTGTTGAGTTTCTATTATTCGGGTAAAAACAAACATTACATCCGCTTAGCCGATATTTGGCTTTGTCAGGCCGAATGTTTGAACGAGCTTGGAAGAACGTCCGAAGCGGTCGCTATTGT
Source organism: Bacteroidales bacterium (assembly GCA_031265445.1). GTDB lineage: Bacteria > Bacteroidota > Bacteroidia > Bacteroidales > UBA4181 > JAIRLS01. Next base: position 562 of record JAISCQ010000054.1, on the reverse strand, counting down.
CAATGACAGAATTCGCACCCGTGCCTGGGGCGGAACGCTGCCTGCCGACAGGAAATGGAACAGCGGCATGTCGCAGAGCGAGTTCAGGACAATGATCATGGACGAACGTATGCGCGAACTTGGCTTTGAAGGCTGGCGCCGCATGGATCTGATCCGTACCGGGAATTTTGTTAAATTAATCAAAGAACGGAACCTGTGGGCAAAGGAAACGGATGAGATTCAGGAATTTCATGTGAAATATCCCATTCCCTTGCAAGAAATCCAAAATAACGAGGATATGAACGAGGATGATCAAAATCCGGGATATATCAATTAAAATAGTGTTTTTCTACATATCTTTCGAAAATAATTACATTTTTTATATCGCCGGACCATGTACTTTTGTCATATCAAAAAAACGCCATAAACGTAAAGAATAAAAATATCAAAAATGGCCTCTGTTATGTCGAAATCTTTAGAAAATTTGTTGCTGGTAATGTTCGGTAAATCACCGAATGGCACGGCTTTTGCAGAGAGAGAGAGAGAGAGAGAGAGAGAGAGAGAGAGAGAGAGAGAGAGAGAG
>JAISCQ010000041.1 GCA_031265445.1 Bacteroidales bacterium | reverse complement strand
CCGTTGGCCGCGCCGAGCGTGTCGGCATCTACCTTGGTAGAGAAGGCGGAGGCAAGGCTTACCTGGGCGGTGGTGCCGTCTACATTTGTAGCCGTTACGATGAACGTGGTGCTGTCGAACGACAGGCCGGCTACGGCGTTGGAAATCAAGTCAGCCCCCTTGTAGAGGCGTTTCGTGTCCGACGTGAAATACAGTGTTTCGCTGTCTTTCGATCCCAGGGCGTTGTACTGTGCCTGGGTAAGGGTGTTTTTGAATTTAACTTTTCCCATTTTTGTTGGTTGTTTAGTTGTTAATAAAAAATGAATGAATAAAATATGTATGAATGAATATCGCTGTTTTTAGCTCCAGATTAATGCTTCCTCCACGTCCTGTATGCTTTCCTCCATGTCCTGAAAGCTTTCTTTTATCTCCTGCAATCTCTCTTCCATCTCCTGTAAGGTTGTTAGGGCTGTCCCTCCAGCCGTGTTAAAACCCCCGATGAAGGAGTTTAACAGCGTGACGGCTTCTTCGACCGAGGCGGGAACGGTGACGGTGCCGCCATTGGTAATTTCTATCTCGTTAAAGAGGACGGTGATGGCAGTGAACGGCGATTCATCCGTTTTTACCGTTACCCTGTTCGATGCTTCGTTTTCGTCTATGGCTTTGAACTGCGTTGGAAAATGCCGTATGAGCGGGGCGCGTCCCGGTATGTGGGAGGGTTGCTCTATGCGGATGCTTGTGTCGGACAGCTTTTTTATTTTTAATTTGATCATAATATTATGGGTGTTTACGTGTGATTGTTTTACCATTGGAGCGGTCCCGACAAATCTTGCCAGGGTTGCCAGTTCGGTTCAGGAAGAGAAGAAGGATTTGAAATATCCTGTGTGCCTGCCCTGAATTCTATCTTACCGTATCCAATACGCATTTGGGTAATTTGCCTCACCTCCGTCTCCGAAATATTTGAAGATACAATAAGATAGGTAAAGTATGTGTTACTGTTTTTGCGGTAAATTCCAGGATCTAAACGGAAATTGTCACCCACAGAATAACCGGAAGATTCGTCGATATTGATAATGCGCAATTCGCCGGGTATCTTATCTGCGGTTACGGCATTATTCTGAATCTTGGCGGTACTGACGGAATTATTGGCAAGCTTGGCAGTGTTTACAGCGCCATTATCTATTTTTTCAGCAATTACCGCGTAATTGAGAATATTTTCAGTATATATTGCATCGTGAGCAATTACTTCAGTAGTAATAGCACCACCGTTAATATTTTCTGTATTTACCGAATAGCGGGCAAGTTTTTTGGTGGTTATCGCACGGTCAACTATGTGGTCTGTCTGTATCTCGTTGAGAGCAATTTTAACTCCCGTTACCGCGCCATCGTTGAGCTTGTCGGTCGTTACCGCGCTGCCTTGAAGCTTGGCGGCAGTAACCGCGCCGTTTGAAATTTTAACTCCCGTTACCGAATTGGCAGCAAGCTTATCGGCAATTACCGCGCCATTGAGGATTTTGCCTTCGGTAACGGCATTTTCAGCCAGGCGACTGCTCGACACTGCACCTTCGCTGATTTTGTATTTTGTAACCGCGTTGTTGGCAAGTTTTGCTTCGATTACTGCACTGGCACCCAGCTTCTCTTCGATCACCGCACCATTGGCAATCTCATTACTCAAAACAGGCTCATCCGCCAGCACCCGCAAATCATTAATCGTAACATGCCCCAAAGCCTCCCAGTTACCTTTAGGAGTGTAAATCCACTCATTATAGACATTATCCCCCTCCTTGCTGTTCGGTACCAGGTATATCCTGCTCGGGAAAGGACTCTCCACATCCGGACGGCCATCAGCACCAGCCTTCACAACGGCAAACAGTTCCAGCATCCCCGTACTTCCAACCCCCAGCCATGCACCCCCGTTCCATACGTACAGTTCACCGTTCTTCAGCGCCACTATCATGCCCGAACGCAACGGCTTCCCCTCAAAATCCACAGGAGTAACAGTCTTTTCCATCACCGCTACATTCTCATAAACATACATAATCAGCGCCGCTTCCCCGCGGGCAGCACGCCATTCATTATATGCCACGCTCCAGCAATACACCACCGGTGAAGAATACCCCGTAACAGCATACCACCCGAACTCCCCTCCCGAAGGAAACCTCGTCCACAACTCCTCAACAGTTCCGAAATGACCCTTATAGTCTCTCAAAACACGCTCCTGCGCCGGATTTAACCCGTGATTATGAACATCAAACATGATTCCTGATTTCTATTTTAACGCATTAATTAATTCCATCGCCCCCTCCATCATCACCTTACTCATATCCGGCCGCTCGTATACCGCATAAACCCGCGATGCAACGATATACACAAACACATCAGCCAGCCTGCCGTCGATTTTTACAGGAGTATCGAGGCCTGCATTCCCGTATTCATTTTCCGAAAACAGATTCGGAACATAAAGCATCTCTTCCACCTCATGCTCCGGAACATATTCCGGCAGGGAAAAATATTCAAGTATCCTCCTCTCGCCAGCCTTTTTTACAGCACACACCGGACGGGAAATACCTCCCCGCGTATAGCGTGCAAACTGCAGTTGATACGCCTGCGAGTCAGTTTCTATCGCCTCCGTAACAGGCCGTTGCCAGCCAAGCATGCGAAAAGAAACCAGCCTGTAAAAATCCCCCGGAAGCTCAATGCTCCCGGAACCGTCCCGTGCCTTGACCGGCTTGCCGGAAAGATAGCTCTTTACAGGTACGAGGCTGTTGGGGACAATACCGATAAACAGTCCGTAAGCCTCGTTCAAACATTCTTTGATATACGTTTCGACGGGTTTTTCGTAGCGCTCCGGGCGCAACACTGTCAGGCCGGACGTCACCGGCAAAGGAGTACCGGACGCAGGGTCGGTCACTGCCAGCCCTTCGCCGAAGGGCGACAGTTCCTGCATCCGAACCTTCACCTTATATATAACGTCCCCGACCGTCATCGCCTAAACGTTAAAAGCCGCCCAGTCCGGGAAACCTGCACCCGCTTTTTTGGCTGCGGACACAATCACCTCATTCGGACCGTCCAAATCATCCTCCTTTACGCCAAATTCGGCAATAAGAATCTCTTTGGCTTTCTGTGCATTCGTAACACCGGGAAATGATTTTCCCGTATTCGCACCGGCGCCTGCCGGTTTCTCATTGCCATCCGCCGGTTTCTCTCCCTCATCCATTGCCTTATCGACTGTCTGCTTCAGGAATATAATGCCTTTTTTAAAATAAGCGCTTTGCTCTACCTGTTTCTGTATCTCTTCATCGTCCGATGCAAATGTTCCGCCTCTTAAAAAGTTGCCCTGGAGCGAGCCTCCTTCAAAATAAATACGCTTTTCCTTCCCTTCCACCCTGACCGGAAGACTTAATGCGATCAGGCCTTTTAATGAATATATTTTATTTTTCATTTTGAAAATATTTTTTATATGCTTTAAGGTGCACTGTCATAAACAGAGTGCACCTTAAAATGACTGTTAAACATGCTATAACGCTACTACCTTGAGATGGCAGTTTGAATACTTCAAACCCGGACACCATGTTTCGGTAGTAATGCTGGAATCTACATTCGCCGTACCGTCAAGAGACTGGTCAATGTCCTGCTTGTGAGACTGCTCAAACACATAGCGCACCAGATATTCAGGGTCAATGATATACCCGTTTCTGGAATCTCCCTGAAAATCAAGAAGATCATGATGTACTATGTAAAGCGAAGAATTAAACCCTTCAATAATATCCCAGTCTATATTCCATTTGTTTGCTTTTCCGAGGGTAATATCCTTGTTCTTTGCATAATCAATCTTCAGGATGTTTGAACACAGTTCGCCGCCTGCCAGAAGAATCCGCTTGTTGCTGCCCGTATTGCCGGTAAAGGTGGCCTTCATCATATCTACAATCGTGTCTGCCGTAAAGCTCGTATATGGAAACTCGGACTTGATATAAGACGTTATCCCGTTACACGTATAGACATCCCCCTTTTTGGGACTGTTGTCAAACGTGATATTCTTTTTCCCGTAAAGCAGGGAACCTTCCATCTCCATTTTATATTCAAAGATAGCAAGCAGGTCAACATCCTTCTGATCCCATTCTACCAGCTTTTCATGCTTTTTATACCACTTCGACGTATCAACCTGGCACTTGAAGCACTGCACAAAATTTTCTTCAAAAGTCGGATAGGCTACAAAGGAATCCGTCATAACATCCTTTTCATGACCGGCGCGCCCCAGGCGGTAAAGCTTCGTTCCTGCAACAATTCCATTGGCAGTCGGGAACGCCTTATTCCTGTTTCCGGCCAGAACCATTCCATTCACTGCCAGGCAGGTCAGCTTACCGTCTGCCGCAATGTCCTTGACATACAGCTGAAGGCTGTCCCTGTTCGAACGGCCGGATTCGGAATTGGCGCCATACTCATAACCGTACACACCGTCAATCCTTATCGTGGAAGTTCTCGCGAAAATATCCGGATTATCTACCGTCAGTGTAGCCACCGTATTGCTTTGCGATAAGGCAACTGCGTCTACAGTAGTCTCAAAACTCTTAATATCCGCATTCCCCCATCTTACCGATATGCTGTTGGTTTCCCGGTAACTGAAATTACGCAGCAGCGTATCCAGCGGAGTCTTGTATGGCCTGAACTGTACAATTTCACTGTCATACTGGCTCATTAAAACCTGGTCGGTAACCTTTTGCGTCAAATCCACGCTTAAAGTCTCTCCGGCCGGCAAATGTTTTCCCTCACCGCTCATCCCGGAAGTAGAAGCAACAGATCCCACAGAAGCAGTTCCTGCCGGAAAAATACCACTCACATCCGCGGCATACACCGTGCCGCCATCACAAACGCCAATCAAGGCGCAGACAATCATCAACAAAAGCAGCATAAAGCCACCCGTACTGAAACTTTTTTTAATGCAATTTTTCATATCTATAAAATTAAATTATTAATTATCCAGCATCCCATCCCGACCTCATTTTAGGAAATATGGAGGCCGCTGTTTTTTTCTCTTTCAAGTCAGAACTTCCCTGCAATCCCGGCAAGCCGTCGCCAACCTGTTCCTTCTTCATCGCCACAATCTTCGCATTCTTTGCCTTCACCTCACCCGCCTTCTCCGCATCCTGAACATCCTGATCGTAGTTCAGCGCCCGGTAGGCAGCATCCAGCAAATCCTTCGTATAGACACCCTCAAACACCGGAGCGGCAAACATCCCGTAAAAGGCATTGAAGAAATCCCCAAAGCCCTTTTCATCCATTCCCTTCTCCTGCGCAAACGCCTGGAATGCAGCCTCTGAATCTGCCAGGTTCTGCTGAAACTCCGCATCCTTTTGAGCGCTCCGTTCCGCTTCTTCCGCCTGCATCCTGGCATGCTCATCTTCAGCAGCAACAATCTCCCCGAACTCCTCGCTCTCCGGATCCATTTCCAGCACACTTTTTCCGTATGTCCCCACGATGGACTTCAACGGATTCCTCTTCTCGATAATATCCTGAAACATCATCGCCACCTTCGGGTTGCTGCGAATAGCCTCCGCAATCCGCTCCGACGATTCCTTCAGCTTCCCGTGCTTCCCGCTCAGCTCATCATACTGAGCAAGAAAATCGTCCATGTCTTCTTCCGAATCATCGGCATACTGCTTTTCAGGGTGAACTTCCGACAGCAGCTGCCGCATTCTTGCCCTCCCTTTCAATGCCTCTTTTTCTTTATTTTCCTGATTCTCATCCATATAATATATGTATATATAGTTTTACTCTACAAAAATGATACAATTAATTGATTACCGGTTGCTTATTTGTGATAAAAAATTGCTTATTTGTGAAATAAAGACTATTTTTGCACTGGAATCAGAATGCATGGATAATTTTGCTTATGAGGGACAGTTCCATATCAAGGGAAAAGAAAGCCGATCTGCTGGAATCATGGTTTAATGCCGTAAAGTCTTCCGGCATGGAATTTCCCTTTGTAAAAAAGGACGAAATTGTCAGAAAGGTCATTAAAAGCCCGGCTAAAAAATTCTACGTATCCGAATTTGAAGCCCAGAGAATAATCGGTAAAATCATGCGCGGACGAAAGCCGGAACTTTCACCCGTAAAAAACCGGATGTACATGGAAATATACGACCGGACGGAACGGATAAGAAGGGAAAATCCGGGAATACCCCTCAACGGGGCAATATATAAGGCCATAAACCGGCAGGCGCCGGAATTTTACATATCCGAAAAATACGCCTACAACGTAATATGCAAACAGATAAACAGGAATAAAAAATGAAAGCATTCTCCATATATGCCGCACTCTGCCTCTGCTGCCTTTTCCTCCCCGTCCCGCCGGAAAGCGCCGGATTTTACACCGGAGCGCCCTTTTATACAAACTTTACATACATGTTCTTTCATGCAGGCGCATTCCACTTAATACTGAACGCTGCCGCCCTCTTTTTCCTCTTCCGTTCCGGCAAATACGGATTCCGGGCACTCATCGC
>JAISCQ010000288.1 GCA_031265445.1 Bacteroidales bacterium | reverse complement strand
GCGCCAATGGGCACAAGGCGATGTGGCACGAGAGCTGGGGCGGACTGCCCGGCGAGGATTTCCTGACGGCGCTCGACCCGCTGCTCAAAGGCTTCCGCGGCAGGCTGTTCGACAAGACGGAGACGGCGGACCGGCCTGTTGGCCGCCTCTCGCCCGAATGGGCTTCACGGCTTGGACTTTCCACGAACGTCGCGGTGGCGGGTGGGGCATTCGACTGTCATTTTGGCGCGGTCGGCGCAGGCATCACGCCAAACACGCTTGTCCGCATCATCGGGACATCGACGTGCGATGTAATGGTCGCTGGCTACGACGAGATAGGCGACCGGCTGATTAAAGGAATCTGCGGACAGGTCGACGGCTCCGTCCTCCCCGGCATGATCGGCCTCGAAGCCGGACAGTCGGGATTCGGAGACATCTATGCCTGGTTTAAGAAGGTGCTGGAATTTCCGCTTAAAAAGATTTTGCCGGCCACGACGCTTATCGACGAGGCCTGCGAGCGGATCATCCCTGTCCTGACGGAAGAAGCGGAAAAAATCCCTGTCGCCGAAAGCGCCATCATCGCAACGGACTGGATGAACGGAAGACACACGCCCGACGCCGACCAACTGCTCACGGGAACGATCGACGGACTTACGCTGGGAAGTTCCGCACCACACATCTTCCGCGCCCTCGTCGAAGCCACCGCTTTCGGCTCGCTCGCCATTGTCGAGCGTTTCATAAGCGAAGGCATCCGCATTGATAACGTGATCGGCATCGGAGGTATCGCCCTGAAATCGCCGTTCGTCATGCAGACGTTAAGCGATGTGCTCAACATGCCGATCAAAGTCTGCAAGACCGACCAGGCATGCGCCCTCGGCGCAGCCATATTTGCCGCAACAGCCGCCGGCATCTACCCTAAAATCGGAGATGCGCAGCAAGCGATGACATCCGGCTTCGCAAAAGAATACGTACCGAACAGAGAAAATGCGGAAATATACCGAGAGATGTACAAAAAGTACGTAAGCCTGGGAAAATTCACAGCTGGAAACATTATTAAATTCAAATAAATTAAATTCTATCTTATGAACATGATCAGATCCAAACTAATATCAGGGATATTATTAATGGCAATTGTTTTACTGCCTGCATCCCTGACGGCGCAAAAAAGCGCAACGATAAAGATTTACCCGGAACGCGCGAAAGACACGATTTCCAAAGAGATCTACGGCCATTTTGCCGAACATCTCGGAACGTGTATCTATGGTGGATTGTGGGTTGGAGAAAATTCCGGCATACCGAATACGCTGGGTTACCGCACGGATGTACTCAATGCTCTCAAGGAGTTGAAAATCCCGGTTCTACGCTGGCCAGGAGGATGTTTTGCCGACGAATACCACTGGATGGACGGCATCGGCCCAAAGAATAAGCGGCCGAAAATGGTTAATAACAACTGGGGCGGTACAATCGAAGATAACAGCTTCGGCACGCACGAATTCCTCAATCTCTGCGAAATGCTCGGATGCGAGCCGTACATCAGCGGCAACGTCGGCAGCGGTACGGTAGAAGAACTGGCCAAATGGGTTGAATACATGACTTCCGACGGCGACAGTCCCATGGCAAACCTGCGCCGCAGGAATGGACGCGACAAGGCCTGGAAAGTCCGGTACCTCGGCATAGGAAACGAAAGCTGGGGCTGCGGTGGCGACATGAGGCCGGAGTATTACGCGGATCTTTATCGTCGCTATGCCGTGTATTGCCGCAATTACGATGATAACCGACTATATAAAGTGGCAAGCGGCGCTTCCGATTATGATTACAACTGGACGGATGTCCTAATGAAAAACATAGGCAGGCGCATGCACGGCATATCGCTTCATTACTACACGGTAAAAGGCTGGAACGGCAACAAGGGGGCGGCTACGGTGTTTGACAAGGATGATTACTACCGGACAATCGGCAAATGTCTTGAGATTGAAAACGTCATCAAGAGGCATTGCGAGATAATGGATCGGTATGACAGAGACAAACGGACAGGTCTGTTGGTCGACGAGTGGGGTACATGGTGGGACGAAGAACCGGGAACGGTGCGTGGACACCTCTATCAGCAAAATTCACTCCGCGACGCCTTCGTTGCAAGCCTCACACTGGACGTGTTCCACAAATATGCGTCGCGTGTCAGGATGGCCAACATCGCCCAGATTGTCAACGTACTGCAGTCCATGATCCTCACGAACGACAAAGGCGGGATGGTTTTGACGCCGACCTACCACGTATTCAACATGTACAAGGTGCACCAGAATGCGCTATGCCTGCCGCTGACCTTAATCTGTGACGAAATGAATGTGCCCGACAACCGCACGATACCGATACTGAGCGCTACCGCTTCGCGGGATAAAAACGGAGCCATCCATCTGTCCCTGTCCAATATTGATGCAGACAACGCGCAAACAGTCTCCGTCGAAATCGCCGGGTTGAAAACCATGAAAATAGCAAATGGAACAATCCTCACGTCAACCGACCTTGCCGACCACAATACATTCGACAAGCCCCAAACCGTGACACCGGCAAATTTCACCGGCGCTGTCACCAACAACGGCATCCTTCAGGTTAAAATACCGGCCAAATCAATTGTGACGCTGGAGATTAAATGAAGTTTCGCTATAAGCAATGAAGAGGGTATCTCAAAAACGAGATACCCTCCTTTGTATTCCGTGTCGAGAAGGATATAGCTGTTTTTGGATTCAATTCTGCTTTGGACGGGATTCGTGACTGCTTCTTTCCGACGCTTGTCCGGCATCCGATTCCTTTAACTTTTTCATGATCTTCTTGTCATAAGCCTGCCCTCTGTGAAGCAAAGCAATAAAATAAACCTGACCGTCTTTCGCTATGATGTGAAAACCTTACCTGCATAAGCCGATTTCCTTTTCAAAAGCTGTCTGTTCCGTGTCGTCCAAAAACTCCCAACATTCGGGATTGTCTTTCACATGGGCGTTGTAAAGCAACAAATCCTCTTCTTCATCCACCTTGCTGTCCAAAAGACTCTCAATATATCGCTTAAGGTTTGTTCCCTGTTCTGCCGCCTTAATAGAGAACATTCGAAATGTTTCCGGCCTGATGTCGATGTTTTTTCTTTTCGACTTTATCAATGAATCGGTAATTATATTTTGGTAGTGTTGTAAAAAGTATGCTGGTGTATTCATCTTAAAAACAGATTATTATAGGTAAATTTTGGATTTTGTCATTTTCCGTTTTTTCTTGTTTTTTGCTGTATTTCAGGCAAATATGATTCGTCATGTTTATCCCTATCCCCTAAAATCACATTTGGATAATTCATTTTCAGTCAATTATAACAGCATACTTTTTACATCACCTCCAAAAATTCTTCCTTATTCATAATATGCTGTTTTTATTATAGGAACAAAGATACTTATTGCCGCGACAATTTGAATTGTACCCCAACAAACTTTCAAAAACCCCTGAGTACCATTATTTCGGAGGCTTTCCGGGCACACCCGATTTTATCCCTTGATGCCGTGAAACCGGTTTTATGGCTTATCGTTTTGTTTGTGTGTGAGGTTGATATTTTTCAGGAGGAAGAGAGAAAAATTATATGTTTTTACAATGGAAATCAATAGTGTTTGTGATGGTAGGGAATCTTTTTCGTGTATATTTTTGCTTATCTGTGTTGAAAAGTCATTTTTATCCTATATTTTTGTCCTTGAGATGACATTCAAGGAGTTTTACACGTGTTGGTATTCACGAACGACGGCGTTTGCGTACGAATATCTTCTGTCCGAAGATGATGCAAACGACGTCGTACAGGATGTGTTTGTCGATTTGTACGAAAAATACGACCTGCTTTCGAGGCATGTAAATCTCACGGCATATCTTTTTACGTCGCTTAAAAACAGATGTATTGATGTTCTGCGTCACAGGATGGCCGAAAAGGAGGCGATGAATCGCATGCAGGAAGAATATGAACTGACGTTGCGCATGAAATTCGATTCGCTGGAGATTCTCGATAACAGCATTTTCGACGAAGATATGGGAATGAAAATGTTGGAAAATGCACTCGCCGTGTTGCCCGAACGGTGTCGTATGATCTTCGTCAAGCACAAACTGGAGGGTATGCGACAAAAAGATATTGCCGCGGAACTTGGCGTTTCGCCTAAAACGGTAGAAAATCAACTGACTATCGCCTACCGGAAAATGCGCGAGGCGCTTAAACCGTATTTCACTCTGATGATGTTCTTTATAATAAATATATCTTCATTTGGGCGATTTTTGCATTGATGATGTTTTTCTTTAAGAATATTGCAAAAAATATCCATTCTTTTGGGGGATTTTTGATGCTCGTCCGTTTTTATATTATATGGACGAAAGAATAATAAAATATTTTGACGGCGAATTGTCCGAAGACGAACGGATACGTTTGCTTAGGGAATCGGAAGCGAACTCCGCTTTGCGGGAAGAATTGCTGGCGGTACAGAACGTGCGTGGCGCGTTTTCACTCTCGGTCTATAATGTCGGAAATGCCGAAAGCGAGAAACCGTACCGGCATTTCATGCAATTGCATCGTCGCACGAAGCTGTTTCGCATGGCCGGACGAGTGGCCGGTTATGCTGCCGCTGTTACACTGTTGGTCTTTGTCACGTGGAAAACGACGGTGTCGACGATTTCGAAGTCCACGGAACAGGCTGTTGTCCGGCAAGAACTGTATACGCCGGCAGGCCAGCGCGCCCGTATCACGCTACCTGATGGCTCGACGGTTTGGCTGAATGCTGGCTCGACGTTGCATTACCCGTCTGTGTTCGCGGACGAACGCCGGGTGAGCCTCATGGGTGAAGCTTTTTTTGACGTTGTCCACGACGCTTCCAAACCCTTTGTTGTCGCCACCGATTTGTTCGAAATCACGGCGCTCGGTACGCAGTTTAATGTATATAGCTATCCTGACGCTGAATATGTGAGTACATCGCTGGTCGACGGTTCGGTCGAAGTCCGTAGTCCCGGCAAACCGAGTGGAATGATACTCAAGCCCAACCAGCAATTAGTCTACGCGAATGGACAGTTTCGTATGGAAGATTTGGACAAAGACCAATTGCTCTGGAAAGAAGGCATTTACACCTTCAAAGGACAAAATCTGGAGAATATCATCAGCAAGTTGGAACTGTATTACGATGTGGAAATCGTGGTGACGAACCCTCAAATCCTTCGTTATCAGTACACAGGTAAATTCCGCCAGCGTGACGGTGCAATGGAAATCCTCCGTATCATACAGAAAATCCACCGATTCAAAATCTACAAAGATGAAGAACTGAACAGAATCACCTTAAATTGAGAATATGTAACTGATTAGTTAATCTTTAAAAATGTATTGCCTATGAAATAAGAACGAATAAAAAGAAAACCGGCAGATGCCGTTAACATTTGCCGGTCAGCGAAAAGCAAAAAAAACGAATGTGAAATCAATTTATTATTTACTTTATCAGTGCAAAGATATGAAAAGAAATCCTTTGTATGTACAAACTATGTACCATAAAAAACTTAAAACAGTATTTCGAACCATGAAAATATCTGTAATTCTATTATTTGTATGCGTTTTCAACGTGTTTGCCGCCAATAGCGACGCACAGAACGCAATTATCAGGCTCTCGTCCAACCAACTTAGTTTAGCCCAGTTGTTTGACGAGATCGAAGAGCAAACAGACTATCTGATCGTGTATAGCAACAGCGAGGTAGACACGAAACAGACAGTGGCATTCAATGAGACATCCGGAAGCATTTCCAATTATTTGCGTGAAGCTTTCTTTGATAATGAATTAAATTATGAGTTTGAAAACAATTACATCATCCTGTCGAAAAAATCCATTCTGATTAATGCCCAACAGACCGGAAATGCCCAACAAACCGGCAAACGCATCATCGGCATAGTGATCGACACGAACGACGAACCTGTCATTGGCGCTAATATCAAGGAAAAAGGTACTGCGAACGGTACGGTGACAGATATCGATGGAAATTTTTCGTTGACCGTGTCGAATGATGCTGTGTTGCAGATTTCTTATATTGGTTATATCACGCAGGAAATCAGTGATTTATCTGACGGGGGGGGGGGGGGGCACCCCTATTAATACAATTAAAAGAAGATATGCACGCCTTGGATGAAATCGTTATCATCGGTTATGGAACTACAACGCGACAGAACTTTACCGGGTCCGTAGCAACCGTGAAAGTAGAAGATTCACCCGTATCATTGACGTCCACCACAAATGTAATGAACCTCTTGCGTGGAACGGTAGCTGGTGTCAGCCTGAATCAGTCCGGCGAAGCTGGTGCGATTCCCCGCATGATGATTCGCGGCCAGCGATCTATCAGCAACACCAGTACCGACCCTCTTATTGTTGTGGACGGATTGATTTTCAATGGTACGATAAATGATCTGGATGTAAATTCCATTGAAGATGTTACCGTCTTAAAAGATGCCAGCACATTAGCCACATACGGTACCCGTGCTGCAAACGGTGTGGTCATGATTACATCCAAGAAAGGTAAGCGCGGGAAGCCCGTGATTACCTTCAATCCTTCGCTGGCTGTGAGTACGCCCAACTATCGTCCGAATATGAGAGACGCCAA
>JAISCQ010000259.1 GCA_031265445.1 Bacteroidales bacterium | reverse complement strand
CCTGCAATTTATCAATAATCTCGTTCGTACTCATAATTCTGTTTTTTATTACTTCACAACAAAGCTACGAAAAATAATTGAAATCCAAATAATTCCATAAGAGAACTAAAAACTAAAAGTTAAAAACTAAAAGTTGGCGGACGCCTGTTTGCTGCGCTTTGCGCAACTTTTAGTTTTTAGTTTTTAACTTTTAGTTCTTCTTTTTCTCTGAAGTCGAATAATGTTAATTTTCGTAATTTGTAATAGTTCAACCAGTAATCCCGCAAAGCGGAGAGATAGTTTCGCTGAGCGCTGTCCTGGCGATTCAAGGAGAGCGTCAGGCTATTGAGGTCGGTTTTGCCGATGATAAAACGCTCTTTGGTGACGTTGTACGCCATTAATGCCAACTCCAGGGCTTCTTCTGCACTGCTGATTAAATCCTGCTGGACGTTGAAGTCGTTGACAGTCATGATGACGTCTTGCTCAAGGCTCTGTTCCCGTTGCTGAATGGATATTTTAGTCACATTCAAGGTGTTGATAGCCATATTCGCACGACCTTTTCGGACGCCCCAATCCACCAGCGGGATAGTCAGCCCGATGCTGACAACGTCCTGTTGAAGCGGATTTCGATAAGCGCTACGAAAATCAGCGGCCACCTGATTGAAACCGATACTTGCCGAAAAACTTGCCTCAAAATTCGAACTTTTCTTTGTCCGGTCTACTTCCCGTTCGGCTTCCAACAATTCCTGTTGATTAGCCAAGAAATCAGGATTGTGCAGTCGGGCATATTCCAGCGCTGTTTCGGGAGCGATTTGTATGTCCTGCGGACGGCTGGGTAATTCCAATGTCACTTGTGTTTCTTTGTCTAAATGCAGGTAGGACACGAAGCTGAACATGGCGCGCTTCAGGCTTATCTCCGCGTTTTTGAACGTGTTCCGGGCGTTGACGGCGTCTAGTTTAAGCGTCAGCAAGTCGGATTGGGAAATCGAAGCGATTTTTTGCCGTTCCTGCCCAATACGGTACAAGGTATCGGAAGAAGACACATTTTTCGCAGCCATATCGTATTCTAATTGCGCCAGCGCCAGGGAAAAGAAATATTGAATGGCCGTTTCCGAAATTTCTTCCTGCGCATACAGGTATTGTGTTTTTGCCTTTTGGTATTTGAGCGGCTCTATCTTCTTCTCCCATTTAAAACTGTTGAATCCGAACAGCGATTGCGAATAACCGATGCGGACGGGAACAGAAGTAAACTGGGAATAGTTGTCGCCGGAAGCAAAATTGCGCATGTAACCCAATTCCGAATCAATGAAAAAAGTACCGCCAGTCGGGTCAAAATTCTGACGAATAGACAGGTTGCCATACGAATACAGGGATTGTTGCTGCCGATAAACGTCGATGTTGGCATTGGAATCGTAGCGGCGCGTGAAATCTCTCCGGTATTCCAGCGGGGTTGTCTGCAAGGTCAACGACGGCAAGCGCCCCGCCTTGTATGTCATATATGCCCAATAATTAGCCATATACTGGTTTTTTGCGCGGAAAGCCTGCAAGGAACTGTCAACGGCCAGTTCGATGGATTCGGGTAAGGTCAATCGCATTTGGGCGCTAACCGAACCTCCCATTAAAGTCAAAAACAATAATAATAAGGATAAGTTTCTTTTCATCGGATATTTATTTATCAATGATGTTTGAAAAACCGTTCAAACTTTTTATGCCATAAAGATACAAATTCTCATCTAACTACTTATAAATCAGTTGTTAATTTTAGTAAAAACTTATAAAACCCACATATAGACATATAGTAACCGTAGTTATTAAATTATTTATATCGAATGCAAAGATATACAGTTTGGCTGAATAAAGCCAGGGCAACCGCATCAAATGTTGATAATTTTTTTAAGATACATTGCAACTGATCGGCGAGGTTTTTATAAAGTAAGTTAAAAGATGAGTTGAATATAGAACCTTAAATCCGCAAGCGAAAAATTAAGAATATAGAAAAGCATATATCTCTCATCCTTATTCCCCGTAGGGCATTCATATCAATAGAAAAAGGTCTTTTTTCTTCTTGCAACCCCGTAATGGCTTGAACACCGCGATGTTCGTTAACGGATGGAAAAGGTTTTCTATTGATATATAAGCCCTAACGGGCTATTTTTATCCCGAACTCAGGTTATAATGTCAATCACTAAAATATTAATGAAAAATCAAGTAAATCAATAACGAAACCAAACTAATGATTACGAGCAGGAATATTTCTATCCGTACTTTTATTCTGTTCATGATATAAATAAATAAAAATGTGTATTGGGTGCATGGTGCACGGTACACGGTACACGGTACAGGATGCTGTCGCTTTATCGTGCACCCTGTACCCTGCACCGTGTACCTTGTATCTGTTCACCGATAAAAAATCACTTTTGCTGTCACGCTCCCCGCCCTTGCCACATACACCCCCGGCGTCAACACCGTCTCTATCTTTTCGCGGCTGGTAGCTATGCGCCACCGTCCGACGAGGGCGCCCTGCATGTTAAAAAGCAACAAATCCTCTCCGGCGGCATTCCACACGTGCAGGCGGTTCTGACGGTCGACCCACAGGCGGATGACGGAAGCCTCCCCGGAAGGTGAATCGACAGTCACCCGCTCCCTGAATACCAGCAGGAAGCGCGTCTCCGTCGCAGAACCGGTGACCGGGGCGATTTCGCTCTCGAAGACGTATTCGCCTCCCAGGTCAAAGTCCTCTACAATATCGCCGGTGAGACGGTCGTACAGGTCGACGGCCAGCGAATCCATGCCTGCGGACTCCTTCGTGCGGAGCGCAAAGCTGCCGGCTGCGTCCGACGTGAAGCCTACCGGGATGGTGTCGCCCGACTGTATCCGGGGCAGGCCGTTGATGACCAGAAATGCATCGTCGTCCGCGGTTGTCGCTGCGGTTGTTGCTGCGCTGGTTGCCGCGCGCGGAAAAGTATACAGCTCCCCGCCGCTGCCGTTGAACATCTTGTCGCTGTCGTAGCGGTCGTAGCCGGACAGCGCCCCGGCGTCGGCATAGATGACCGCTTCGTCGGACGGGTTGCCGTCGTCCAGCACTTCGACGCGCAGCAACACCTCTTCCCGGACAGGCTGCGCACCGGAGCGGAGAGAGGCGGATTTCAGGAGATTCGGTCCGTTGTCCGCCGACGTGTCGTGGGCGCGCTGCGCGTTGGTGAAGGTGAAATGCCGGTAGTCGGACGGAATGTTGCCCGCGCCTTTGGGCAGGCGTACCCAGAATGCCTGCATGGGCGGAACTAGGGACAGGCTGTATGTCACGTTGTCGACGCCCGGCGCAGTCTGCGCCCCGGAGGAGGCATTGTAAGTCCAGAAGCGGTATCCGGCAGCGGTGCGGGTGCGGTACCAGATGGTAGGCAGGGCGCCGGCCTGACCGGAGGCGGCGCCTGTCCACTGCCAGTACGAGGGAAAAGGATTGCCCACCAGGGTGTAGCCGCTCTTGATGCGTCCTTCGGTACGGCTGAGGGCGGGACTTAGGCGGTCGCCCTCGTTGAATTTCCCCTTGAAGTTTGTTACGATGTCCTCCGTCGCGGAGTAGGCCGTGTAGCCCAGTCCGTTGACCAGTTCATCGTTGTATTCCGAAGGATTTTCAAAGCCGGCGGTTACCCCGTCGCTTTCGTGGTAGGGATGCCAGTAGTAATCCGCATCGCTGTACCATTCCACGCGGCCTTTTCCGGCCACCGGAAGACCTGCGGCGTTGCGGAGCAGCACCTCGCCGGCCACCTGCGGAATCACGCTGTTGTCCATCGGCGAACTGACGTACCAGTTGCGTCCGGCAGGCAGCGTGCGCACCACGCGGGCGGTGTCGATGCCGGCGATGTTTCCCCCGCTGTTCATGAAAGTAGCATTGTCTTTGAGGGTAAACATCATGGCTTTCAGCGTCCGGCCGCTGTTCACCGTAAACTGCACATCGTACACCGTAATGCTGTCGCGGTGAAGTACATCCATGTTCTGAAACAGGTTGGCGCGGATATGGACGTGCGTGCTGTCGGGCGGAAGCATGGTTGTCTGGTTTTTCCCGTGATTCTGCCCTGTGTCGGCATTGTAGCCCAGCCATTTGGGATATTCGTTCCAGTTGCCGGCTATATGGAACGTGTTGGGATAGATGACGGCGCTAAAGCCGTTTGGAAAATTCAAGTTGACTTCGTAATACTCCGCATCGTCGCCCGTGATGGAAATATCTTCTTCTTTCACCGATATGGGTTTTTCGGTAGCCGTCCACTCGTCGGAGAAAGTAGCGCCGGTAATGCTGACTTCGATATCGGTGCCCGGTTTCTTGTTCACGGGCGTGAAGACCACCTCGGCGAAGGTTTTCCCGACTTCGTATGGCCTGTCCCTTGCCGCCCATTCGCCGTTCAGCTTGGCCTTCCATATATTCGCCTTCACGGTATCGGCATTGAATGCGTGCGCGTCTAAGGAGTCGAGCGGCGTATAGACCGGCGGGTCGTAGTTGTAGGCGTCCGCGCCGCTTATTTTCACGCTGTCCACGATTGCGTACCAGTAGCCGGGAATGGTCATGCGCAGGGTGCCGTCCCTGGGCAAGTCTTCAAAGTGCGCCCAGATGCGGATATTGACTATATCCGGCGCTACCTGGTTTTCGGGAGTGACGATATTAGCGTCTCGCAGTTCCACATGCACGGAGTCGGTAGCGTCGTATTCGCGGTCGTAAGCCTCGTATTTGCCGTCAAGCTGCCGGGGGTGGATTTTGGCATACAGCGTGTCGGGAGGCGGCAGCAGGTAGTTGCGCGCGTCGGGGCCGCTGTATTTCAGGGGAGCGATAAATACCTGCATGGAGTCAATCCATGCGTAGTCGTCGGGATTGCGCTGCACGTCGCGCCGGGCGAAGTGCGCCTCCCAGTCATCTCCCGGCGGGGCGTCGCCCGCAATATATACCACATCGCCTGCGAGCGGCGCCGGCTGTGGGTCGCCCGGCAAGGGCGCCACAACGTCAGGAGTAAATTTTAGCGTGTCGCCGGGTGCGAAGTGTTCGCCTGCAACCTTCGCCGAGCCGTCGTATATCTTGTCCGGCACGTACCAGTCGCCCGTTAGCTGCCAGGCGGTGATGTCTGCGCGCAGGGTGTCGGGGATGATGAGCGTGCTGTCCGTGACGGTAGTAATAATGTTTTCCACGACTGTTTTTCCGCTTGCGATGGTAATGGTATCATACACGCTTTCGAAATTGTATTGATAGTCGAAAAAAGTATAGTTACGCGCGTCCGTACCGAGGAGAGCGATTTCCAGGCTGTCTGCCGGAGACGACGGATAGGGAATGTGCATCTTCAGGCTGTCCACTACAATGGAATCGTTCTGCTGTATATCCTTTAATGTGCGGGTGAAATAGGTGACTGTTCCCGGATTGGGTTTGAGTTTGCCCGTCTTCGGGTCGGTGATGCCGGTCAGACTGGTGAGCGTAACGGCCTTGTTCACGCCCACGTCTTTGCCCCGGAGCGGAAAGGCATCGCCGAAAGTCTGGAATTTTCCGTTCCGGATTTCTATGCGCACGTCGTCGTCTTTTTCAATTGTCTCGGTGTTGTACTGCGTTTTCCCGTCGCTGTATCCCAGGGGGAAGCGGATAGTTGTTCCCTCCTTCATCAGGATTGTCGAGTCCATCGCGTAAGTGATGCGGCAGGTATCGAGGGCATCGTAGAGCTTGTTGTAAGCCGTCCATACGCCGGCCGCCGCCAGCGTGTCTTCCGGGAGGTGGAAGAGCGGGCGGGGATAGATGGTGGCACGGAAAGAGGTACTGTTGAAATCGTTTTCAGTGGGTACATCCCCGACGCCGGAATAGTTGTCGACATCCATTCCGTAACCCTTGAACATCCCTCTTGCAAGTACTATGTTGATGCCGGCGTGCTTGCTCTTGAAACGGGCGGCATCCAGGGTAAAGTTCAGGTCGTCTCCGGGTATCGCCAGGCTCATATCCGGGAAATAGCCGAAGTTAGCCAGCGTGGTTCCGTCGTAAACTTTATTCTGGGCGGTCCAGTTGCCTTTCAGGTCGATTGGAGTCAGGCGCGATTTGAGCGTATCGGCGTAGGTAAGGGGATTGGCTTTCAGCGAGTCCCAGTTGCAGAGCGGCGCCGGCGGCGGCAGGTAATTGCCGGCGTCGGGGCCTGTGAGAATCGTCTTTGCGTACACCAGTTTGCGGTGATAGCCGTACTGCCCCAGCGGGTACAACAAACTGTCCTTTGCAGTCTTCAGCATATCCGCTCTGGGCTTCAGCACGTCTTTTGCCCGTTCGGGGAATATCAACTGGTTGTACGGGACGTCCTTCAGATGGTTGAACAGGCCGTAGGAGGTAACGGTCAGTTCGGTTTCCGCATCGTTGCCTGTGTAGGTATAATGAATCAGGTAGCCGGTGGTATCTGCCGGCGCGAGCGTGCCGTAAACGCAGCCTTCCGGGTCGTTGGAGGGGTCAGTGTCGATGTCTACCGCGACGGATGTAAAGGCCACGTGCACGCTGTCCGTACCGTCGTACAGGCGGTCGAGGGCGAACCACGTGCCCTTTAGCTGGCGCTTGCTGATGGTGAAGGGAAAATCCATGAAACAGGCGTAGTTGCTGCCCGCTTTTCCTTCGATGTGCAGCCGGGCGGTGTCGGAGGCATTGCGGCTGTCGATGCAGGAGAGGCCTATTTTGTCGGTGCCGACCAGGTGCAGCGTGTCGCCGAAGGCAGTGATATGGTCTACAACCAGGCCGGTAAAGTCGTCAGGCACATACGCTTTTGCCCGGAATACCAAGGTATGGCCATACGAGATGCGGGCATAGCCGTGGCCGGCGTGCCCGGCCTCGTAAGTACCGGCGGGGGAGAGAAAAACGAAACTTCCCGACTGCGTGAAGGCGTCCGTTAAGGTGGGGCTGATGTATCCCGAACCGCCTGCGCCGCCGGATACCTGATTGTTGGCCCAGCCACCGCCTCCACCGCCGAACCAGCCTCCGCCTCCGCCGCCACCTCCTACATTGGAGTTCTGGGAGAGGCCACCCTTTCCGGCAACGCCAACGCCACCAGCGCCGCCGCCGGTTGAGGGTACAGTTCCTGCACCGCCGGCAGTTTGCGTACCGGGTTGCGCCTGGGTAAGGTCTGTGGGAGGGTTTATGTACACCGAACCGCTCTGAACACCCGACTCGCCGCCGCCGTCGCCGTCATCGCCATTGCCGGTTGCCGAGCCATTCCAGCGCTGACCGCCGCCGCCGCCGCCGGCTACGATAATGCGGGGGTCGGTGGACGGAATGCCGGTGAGTCCCTGTGTGGGGTTAGAGGCAGGCGCCGGTGTTCCTCCGTTATACATGCGGATATCCGTAGCACCGCCGCCACCAGAGGAGGAGCCGCTTCCACCGCCGTTAAAGCCTCCCGCATTGCTTGCATTATTAGTGGGGTTTGTATCGCTGGCTCCCCTGCCGCCTACATATATGTGAAGCGTATCGCCTTCGTTAAGGAATGTTGTCCCCCTGGAATAGCCGCCTTCGCCTTGCGTATCTCTGCCGTTGCCTGCACCGCCCTGCGCGCCCCACACTTCCATCTGGTAAGTGCCGGTATGAGGCGCGACGAAAGTCTGCACCGTGCCGGTGTAGTCGAAATTTGCCTTCTTAGTTCTTGCATCCGTCGTAACATTACTGCCGGAGAGCTTGTCGAAACCCGGGTCGATGTCCATTTTGCCTGTCAGGATTCCCAATGCGGTAATCCGGGCATAGCCGTCGCCGCCGTGTCCGGTTTCCATTTCAGAGCCGTCGGGTTTGAGCATGTTCACCTGGGTGCCCGGCACGGTAGTCCACTGTCTGCCTATCCCATCAA
>JAISCQ010000190.1 GCA_031265445.1 Bacteroidales bacterium | reverse complement strand
TCCGATTTACAACTGTTTCAGGACGGTACCGATCCTTACGGGCATCCCGACGTGAACTGGTATAACGAGATTTTCAAGAAAACGGCTTATCAGCAAAATGCCAACCTCGATATTTCGGGAGGCTCGAAACGCTTGAAGTACTTCATTACCGGAGGGATGTTTGCACAAGACGGATTGGTAAAGGATTTTAGCGACCCGATGAATGAAGTCAATACCAATTATTATTATAGGCGGTTCAACTACCGGTCGAACCTGGATTTCGACGTCACGGAAACGACCACGCTACGCTTAGACATGACTTCCCGTTTCATGAATATTAATGAGCCGCGCAGCCTGAACGCGACGGAAGCGATCTATAATTTCTCCCAGATGCACCCCTATTCGGCGCCGGTATTGAATCCCGACGGCTCGTATGCCTACATCTATGATACCGATGGTAAACGTCCGACTTTGAACGCGCGTTTGGCTAACGAAGGGTACAGGCGCACCCGCCGTTTCGACTCAAATATTCTGTTTGAAGCCGATCAACGGTTAAATTTTCTGGTTAACGGGCTTTCCGCTAAATTACGTGTGGCTTATTCGAGTATTGATGAAAATTACCGCCAAGCCGTGAGAGACGCCTATCCAACCTATCATTACGATTCGGCTGCCGATAGCTATAGCATTCACCCCGACCGCAACTACGCCTACGGCACATATATAATCAACGGCGACCAGGAGAAATCCATCAAAGATTTGAACTTGCAGGCTTTTTTGAATTATGAAACCGTTATTCAAAACGACCATAATTTGAAAATCATGTTTTTATACAACCGGCAAAGCAGAACAGTAGATAAAGATGGAGGGACGAGCGCTGCGGTGCCCGCCAATTTCGAGGGTTACAGCGGAGCATTCGGTTACAACTTCAAAAACAAATATTTGCTTGATTTGAATATGGCGTACAACGGAACCGACCGCTTCGGAAGCAATAACCGTTTCGGCTTTTTCCCGTCGCTGGCTTTGGGTTACAGCATTTCGGAAGAAGATTTCTTCAAGAACGCCGTGGAAAACGTCCAATTGTTGAAATTGCGCGCCTCGTATGGTTTAGTCGGCTCGGATGTGGCGCCCGGAAACCGCTATATCTATAAGCACGTTTACAGCCCCGGCGACGGCACTACATTTGGCGAAGGGAATAGTACCTCTTTTCCCACTTACAGGGAAGATGCATTGGGAAACGACCAGGCAGTGTGGGAAAAAGCATGGAAATTCGACGTGGGTATCGATTTCCAGTTCTTGAATAAATGGTCGCTGACGGTCGATTATTTCTACGATTATCGTTTCGACCAATTGGTGGAACGCCAGGATGTGCCGAAAATATTGGGCGCCTCAACCTCCCCCGTCAATGTGGCGGAAACCTCCAACCAGGGCTTCGACGGGCAAATCAGCTTCCAGACAAGAATTGGCCGGGAATTTTTCTTTAACAGCAACCTCGTTTTCTCGTATGCCAAGAATAAAGTCTTGTACAAGAGCGAAGCGCAACAGGCTTATCCGTGGTTGACCGAAACCGGGCACCCTATCGGGCAACCGTTCGGGTATCAATTTGTAGGATATTATTCGCAAGAAGATATTTATAAACTCCATACTTTACCAGCTAAAAACCCTGATGGAACGCCCAATCTCGCCCGCCCGTCCATACCGAATACCGACATTCCTGTCCAGGCAGGCGACTTGAAGTATGCCGACTTAAACAGCGATGGGATTATTGACGACTTCGACAAAGCGGCAATCGGACATCCCAATTTGCCCACTACAACGTTGGGCTGGTCGTTTGGCGCGCAGTATAAGAATTTCTCCATCAACATACTGTTCCAAGGCTCGTTTGATTATAGTTTCAGTGTCGTTGGAACCGGTATCGAATCGTTCAAAAGCCAGTTTCAGCCGGTACACTTGCAACGCTGGACGCCGGAACGCGCCGCTGCAGGCGAACCGATCAATTTCCCGCGATTGACACGTAATCCGGCCACCGTGAACAGTAGCGAAGCCTACTCTTCCAACTTCTGGCTGATTGATGCTTGGTATATGCGCCTGAAAACAGTAGATATAGCCTATCAAATACCGAAGAAATTATTGCCTGAAAAAATCGGTAGTGCACGCTTGTACCTCAACGCCTACAACCTGTTCACATTGACCAATTACGACAAATACCAGCAAGACCCCGAAATCAGCACCAATTCGGCGGGCGATGCGTATATGAATCAGCGGGTAATCAATGTGGGATTACAACTGACTTTTTAGCGTTAAGAACTAAGAGTTAAAAATTAAAAAAAATCATGTAACTTTGGAAAATATTAGACATTAAAACAATGAAAAAAACAATAATAAAACAAACTATCTTGGCAGTACTGCTGTCCCTGTTCGTAAATTTTACGGCTTTTGCCCAGCAGGTGGCGCCCTTTCAGGAAGGCGACCGGGCGGTGTTTCTGGGTAACAGCATTACCGACGGCGGACATTATCATTCCTATATCTGGCTGTATTACATGACGCGCTTCCCCGATAATCCGGTTACCGTCTTAAATGCGGG
>JAISCQ010000152.1 GCA_031265445.1 Bacteroidales bacterium | reverse complement strand
AAATCCTGCCTTTCAGGCAGCGGCCGCGAGACATCTCCTTTCCGCAGGTCGCGACCTGCGGTTATGAAAATCCGGCTTTTCAAGCCGCCGAAACGTAACGTCTATTTCTTGACAGTTCCTTCGTGAAGCGTACTTAATTGTATCCTTCCAAGCTTTCAGCCAATTTTTTGCGCGTAAAAAAAATACGGCTCTTTACAGTTCCTATTTTCAGTCCCAATACATTGGAAATTTCCTTGTATTTGTAACCTTGGGTATGCATCCTGAAGGGGACTTTGAATTCACAATCCAGTCGATCAATCGCCTTGTTGATTTCCTTTTCGCTGAAAACAGAGTCGGGATCAACATTAAAGGTATCCTTGTTCTGGCTAAGAAAAAACAGATCTTTGGTGGTATCGAAAGTTGTATTGTGCCGTACGCTCCTCCTGTAATTATTGATGAACGTATTTTTCATGATGGTATAAGTCCAGGCCTTTAAATTGGTGGAATCTTCAAATTGCTTGTGGTATGTTAACGCTCTCAGAAAAGTATCTTGCAACAGATCTTTCGCATCATCCTTATTGGCCGTCAGTTTTAATGCAAAACGAGTTAACAGATCTTCAAGTTCGACTAATTGATTGCTAAATTCTATCGTTGTCATTACCTTGTGATTTAATCGGTTAAATTATTCCTTACACTTATTCTTCCTCATTGCAAAAATACACTTATAGTTATATAGATATTATAAAAAAAGTATTATGGATATAAATATTTTATAAAAAGAATCAGTGACGACTGCACCGGTTAATGTGCGTTCCTGCGGCAATGGAATTTAAAATGCCGGCAGGGTAAAAAAGAAAGTGGTTCCTTTGCCCGATTCGCTTTCGAACCATATACGGCCGTCATTGCGCTCCACATATTCCTTGCAGAGCACGAGTCCCAAACCGGTGCCGGATTCATTGGCTGTTCCGACAGTGCTTTTGTTGTAGTCCGCCTCAAAAATGCGGTCTCTCAACGTGTCGGCAATGCCAATCCCCGTATCGGCAATGGCAATGATCACTTCCGTGTTTTTCTTTTCGGCACGGATCACAATCTGCCCTCCCGGACAGGTGAATTTGATTGCATTGACCACCATGTTGCGCACCACCGTAGCAATCATATTCCTGTCGGCTTTGGCAAAACATTCGTCGGCCCGGTTTTCCTGGCCGATCTGTTTCTGCTGGGCTTGCAGTTTGGTTTGTTCCAGCACTCCGTTCACCAGTTTGCGAATATCCAGCTGTTCCGGATTATATTGCTTGCTTCCCAGCCGCAACCTCGACAGGTCAAGCAGGGTATTCAGCAGGTCGTTATGCGTTTTTGCCGATTCCACCAGCATATCCACACAGTTTCGACGGTCTTCCTCGCTGAGATCATCAAACTGCTCCTTTAATGTATTGGATAACAATTCGATGTTTGCTGCCGGCGTTTTCAGGTCGTGTGCAATCACGCTGAAAAACTTGTCCTTGGCTGCGTTAAGATCCTGACGTTCTTTATTTTTTGCTTCCACAACACGCCTGTGCCGTTTGAATGATGACCAGAAGTACAGCAGCAGGAAGAACCCGACAATAAAAATAAGGGAGTAGATAATGATCAGCCTGCCGGACGAAGCCCTGGCATAGGCAAGATAATCCTCGTGGTATGGTGTGTTGATGCTGATACCGCCCCGTATGTCGCCAAGCCTGTAGCCCTGTGATGCGTGGCATGCCAGGCAGCTTTGTTCTACGATCAGCGGGGACATATACCGGAAAGTGATCGAATCCCCGATTTCTATTTTTTCGAAAAATTTATCGCCGGCGCCGTTAAATGTCTGTAACGCCATGGTTTCCCATTCATCAGGTTTATTTGCCGGACGAATCGGGTTCAGGCTGGTGATATGAAATCCGGTGATTCCATTTTTTTCGGCCAGCTCGGCAAGTTGCCGCGTCATGAAGGCAGGATTTACCAGGGTCAGCGAATCGCCGAAGTTGGTAATAATGTCGCGCCGGCTGTGGATCAGATATGGGTTGGGTTGCATCCGTTTGGTTACCGGCACATATACCAGTCCGTGATTCGCATTCCATTGACGGGTAGTAACCAGCAACTTGAAAAATGCTTCAGACTCGGTTTGCACAAGTGTTTCCGCATTCTTATGCAAAATACGCAAGTTGAACAGGAAGGATCCAAGGATCATTCCTGCCCACACAATCATGAGAATAGGGAAATATCTACGCATCTTTCAGGGCAAGTTCGAAAATGAAAAACACCACAAAAGTAAATGATTCATGGGAAAAAGAAAAAAAAACGATTTATTTATTTAACAATCAATAACTCCGTACGACGGTTTTGCGCCCGGCCATCTTCAGTATCATTTCCGGCAACGGGTTCCGAAGAACCCATACCCCTGTAGCTAACGCGATTCATGGCGATTCCTTCGCTCAGCAGGCAGTTGGCTACGGTACGGGCCCTGTTCTGCGACAGGTCGAGGTTATATGCGTGTTTCCCGACATCGTCGGTGTGGCCGGTGATGCGGACTTTTATATCCGGGTTGTCGCGCAGGAATTGCGCCAGCTGTCCCAGCTCGGCTTTCGATTCATCCAGCAGTTTCGCAGAAGCAAAATCGAAAAAGACATTTTTCAGGATCACTTTTTCACCGGGCTGAATCCGTTTGAGCGGAATGTCTTTCAGGTATGGCTCCCGGTAGGTGCCGCCGGGCATCGTGAAATGTTCCGAAAAGAAAAGATATTCCTTACATTTGATATTCAGTGCATAATCTTTCCCGGAAGGGATACATACCAGAAATTCGCCTTTGGCGCTGTCGGAATACGCTTCAATCACTTTACCGGCTGACGACAGATCAATCAGCTCGAAAATCGCTTTGAGAGGTTTCAGATATTTGGCATCGTATATTTTCCCCTTCATGTACGACACCGGTTGAGGCCGGACGGCAGGATACAGCTCGAAAGTAAAAATATTGCGGATATGGTCGTCGCCGCGGTCGGATGAGTAATAGGCACGGTTGCCGCGGGCGTTCACGCTCATGCCTTCCTCGTTGTACCTGCTGTTAATGGGATATCCGAGGTTTTCAGGCGTCGACCAGCTGCCGGCAGAGTCTTTCCGGGCGACAAAGAGATCATATTGCCCCATGCCGGGCCAGCCGTCGGAAGCAAAGTAGAGCGTGCGGCCGTCTAAATGGATAAACGGCGACGATTCGTCATCGGATGTATTGATTTTCTCAAGGTTGACAGGTTTATCCCAACGGCCCTTGCCGTCGAGCGTCGACATCCAGATGTCCTGCCCGCCCTTGCCGCCGCTGCGGTTACTCACAAAATAAAGCGTGCGGCCGTCAGCAGAAATGGATGGCTGGGTTTCCTTGGCGGACGTATTGACCGGTTCGCCAAGATTACGCGGACGCGTCCACAAGCCGTTGCGCTTCTCGCTATAGTAGATGTCGCAACCGCCTTTACCGTCGCTGCGGTTGCATGCCGTGAAGAACATCCTGACAGCATCGGCCGATATGGTCTGCGCGCCTTCGTTGTCGGGCGTATTGGGCGGGGTACCGAGGTTTTCGGGCTTGCTCCATTTCCCGTCGCGAAAGTCCGACACGAAAAAGTCTTCCTGTCGGTTACCGGCTACTGCGGGGTTATCCGGATTTTTAGGAATAAGCGCGGTAAACACCAGCGTTTGCTCATCTACCGACAAGCTGGGCCAATATTGATCGTATGGGAAATCCAGACCGAGATTTTCGGGTTTGAACGGTACGGGATTCTTCACAGCTTGTGCTGCAAACCGGCTGCTTTGCAGCATCTTTTCCGATTTGACGCGCAGGGCGGGTTTTTGCCTGCTACAGGCCAGGTATTTTTCGAGATGTTCGCCGGCTTCTTCAAATTCGCCGGCATCAAATTCTATTTCGGCAAGCGAGTAATATACCGGCGGAAAAAAATCAGGATTGATTTCCACACAGTTCAGGAAATACGTTTTGGCCTGCTGCGGTTCTTTCGTTTCAAGGTAACATTCGGCCATCAGCAGGTGCGCCTCTATAAAAGCGGGATCAATCCTGACGGCATTCCCCAGATTTTCAAGGGCTTTTTGATACTGACGGTGCGTATAGGCATCATATCCCGCATGGTATGCTTTGACGGCTTTCTTGGATGACGACGACAGCCGCTGTGCCTGCAATGTGGCATGTAAACACACAAAAAGCAAACAGCAGAAACAAACCTGTATGACAGATGGCCGTTTCACCATATATGGAAAGCGTCGAAGCATGCTGCAAATGTACAATAAATTGATGAAATCCATCATATTTTGTTTCGTGCTCTCACATCTTCGCGACAATTTTACAGACCGCGCATTTTTTTATAACATTTTTTTGCAAATCCGAAATAACCCATTACCTTTGCACCGCTTTTGAAAGAAAGGCCGATCATCTTCCTCAGTAGCTCAGTTGGTTAGAGCACCTGACTGTTAATCAGGGGGTCCTAGGTTCAAGTCCTAGCTGGGGAGCAAAAAAATCAAGCGGTTAAGAAATATTTCTCAACCGCTTTTATTATTACTGTTCTAACCCTGTTAACAGTTTCGCAGTCTGACATTTATTCGCTGTTCCACCATCCGTGGTATCTGACTTTTGCGATGTGTGTCATGATGTTCATGGTATCGCATTTCATATTTAGACCACATCTAAATATGAAAGCGCTGATAATTATCGTTGCAAATCGTTAAAATACCTGATACCTTTGTATCCTTATTCATCGAATATAAGTAATCATCATCGTAATTAAAAATCAATCATATATGAGTAATATCTTTACCTCGTCCATCGGAAAAAAGTTCTGGATGGCGCTTGTAGGGTTATTTCTGTGTGTCTTTCTGGTGCTGCACATGTCGATCAATCTGTTGATGCTGCTGCCCGACCGGAGTTATTTCGATACGGGCGTGTACATCATGAGTACCGCTCCGGTCAAGGTCATGGAAATAGTCCTGTTTGGAAGTATCGCATTGCACATGCTCCTGGGGCTGCTGCTGCAGATACAGAACTGGCTGGCGCGTCCGGTGCGTTACGCCAAAAAGCACAGTTCGGAAACCTCGTTCTTTTCGAAGTACATGATCTGGACGGGCGGTATTGTTTTTATTTTCTTCTGCCTCCACTTCATGGATTTTCTTTTCTATAAATACGGGTGGTTTGGTTTCGAGCCGGCATCGATCGGCATACAGGATGTAGTGAAGCTCGATCCCGTAACGCGCGCCATGGAAGTGGACACGCCTGCGAATCACAACTTCTACGACATCGCCCGCTATGTGTTTTCCAGCAAATCGTATTGCCTGGTTTATGCGGGGTTCATGGTATTGCTCTCTTTCCACCTGATACACGCCTTCCAAAGCGCGTTCCAAAGCATCGGATGGAACCATCCTGCCTACACCCCGATCGTCAAATGGGTCGGATACATATACTCGGTAGTCATCCCTGCCGGATTTGCCATCATACCGCTATATTTCTTTTTTGGAGGAAAATAACCATCTTCGTTTTTTGACGGTCGGCTGGAAACGACCGTCAAAAAGGCGAAACAGGAATCAAAAATTAAAAATCGAAAATTAAAATGATTCAGTTAGACGCAAAAATACCCGAAGGGCCAGTAGCCCGGAAATGGACAGAATATAAGGCGCACCAGAACCTGGTGAACCCCGCCAACAAACGCAAATTGGATATTATCATCGTTGGCACCGGTCTGGCCGGCGCCGCTGCCGCTGCAAGCTGCGGCGAGATGGGGTTCAACGTGCTCAACTTTTGCATGCAGGACAGTCCCCGCCGTGCACACTCCATCGCTGCACAGGGCGGAATCAATGCCGCCAAGAATTACCAGAATGACGGCGACTCTGTTTACCGTCTTTTCTACGACACCATCAAGGGAGGCGACTTCCGTGCCCGTGAAGCCAACGTTTACCGCCTGGCCGAAGTATCCAACAACATCATCGACCAGTGTGTGGCGCAGGGCGTGCCTTTTGCCCGCGAATACGGCGGATTGCTTGACAACCGCTCGTTTGGCGGCGCGCAGGTAAGCCGTACGTTCTATGCCCGCGGACAAACCGGACAACAGCTGTTGCTGGGCGCCTACAGCGCATTGAGCCGCCAGATCGAAAAAGGCTCCGTGAAGATGTATACCCGCCGCGAAATGCTCGACGTGGTGATCATCGACGGGAAAGCCCGCGGCATCATTGCCCGCAACCTGGTAACCGGCGAAATCGAGAAATATGCGGCGCATGCCGTAGTGATTGCTACCGGAGGCTACGGCAACGTATTCTTCCTGTCGACCAACGCCATGGGTTCGAACGGCAGCGCTGCATGGCAGTGCTACAAACGCGGAGCCGCATTCGGCAATCCGTGCTACGTACAGATCCATCCTACCTGTATCCCGGTTCACGGCGATTACCAGTCGAAACTGACGCTGATGTCCGAATCGCTGCGTAACGACGGACGCATCTGGGTTCCCGGGAAGAAGGAAGACGCCGAAGCCATCCGCGCCGGCAAACTCAAACCGACGCAAATCGGGGAAGAAGACCGCGATTATTACCTCGAACGCCGTTATCCCGCTTTCGGCAACCTGTCGCCGCGCGATATTTCGTCGCGCGCCGCCAAGGAACGCTGCGACGCAGGCTACGGCGTAGGCGAAACAGGCCTGGCCGTGTACCTCGACTTTGCTTCGGCGATTCAACGCCTCGGCAAGAGCGTGATTGAAGCCCGTTACGGCAACCTTTTCCAGATGTACGAAAAGATCGTGAACGAAAACCCGTACGAAACGCCGATGATGATCTACCCTGCCATCCACTATTCGATGGGCGGCATCTGGGTCGACTATGAGCTGCAAACCACCATACCCGGGCTGTTTGCCGCCGGCGAAGCCAATTTCTCCGACCACGGAGCCAACCGCCTCGGCGCATCCGCTTTGATGCAGGGCCTGGCCGACGGATATTTCGTATTGCCGTATACCATCCAGAATTACCTGGCGCCCGAGATCAAAACGCCGCGCTTCTCGACCGACTTGCCTGAATTCAACGAAGCCGCGAAAGGCGTTGAAGAAAAGATCAACAGGCTGATGAACATCAAAGGCAAACATTCGGTGGATCATTTCCAGAAGAAACTTGGCCGGATCATGTGGGAAAAGGTGGGCATGGGACGCACCGGGAAAAGCCTGACGGAAGCCATTGAGGAAATCAAGGCTGTCCGCAGGGAGTTCTGGCAGGATGTCCGTATCACCGGATCGACAGGCGAGCTGAACCCCGAACTGGAAAAAGCGCTCCGTACAGCCGACCACCTCGAACTGGGCGAACTGATGGCCATGGATGCGCTGCTCCGCGAAGAATCGTGCGGCGGCCATTTCCGCGAGGAGCACCAAACGCCCGACGGCGAAGCGCTCCGCCATGACGACCGGTTCATGTACGTTTCGTGCTGGGAATATGCCGGCCACGATAAGGAACCTGTCCTGCACAGGGAGCCGCTGAATTACGAAGTGATCAAAGTTGCAACACGTAATTATAAATAATTGATCAGGATGAAACCCTGTCGGTGGTTTGACCCTGACAGGGGGCACATTCGTAATGATCAATCATCGATCATCCATAAACAAATCATAACGATGGAAAAGAAAGGTCTCAATTTAACATTAAAGATATGGCGCCAGGAGAACGCCCAAACCAAAGGCGAGTTCAAAACTTACCGGATCGGCAATATTTCTCCCGACTGTTCATTTCTGGAAATGCTCGACCAGTTGAACGAGCAGCTGGTTGACAAAATCGAAAAGCCCGTATGCTTCGATCACGACTGTCGCGAAGGCATCTGCGGGATGTGCAGCCTGTTCATCAACGGGCGTCCGCACGGCAACGATACCGGCATCACTACCTGTCAGCTGCACATGCGCCGCTTCAAGGACGGCGATACCATCTGGATCGAACCGTGGCGCTCGGCTGCCTTTCCGGTCATTAAGGACTTGGTGGTTGACCGCAGCGCTTTCGACAGGATCATTCGAGCGGGCGGATACGTATCGGTCAATACCGGCGGCGTACCCGACGGAAACGCCATTCCCGTCAAGAAGAAAAATGCCGACCTTGCGATGGACGCAGCAGCCTGCATCGGTTGTGGCGCATGCGTGGCTGCCTGCAAGAATGCTTCGGCCATGCTGTTCGTATCGGCCAAGGTATCGCAGTTTGCGCTGCTGCCGCAGGGCAAGCTCGAAGCCAAAGAGCGCGTTTCGAAGATGGTGGCCCGCATGGACGAGCTGGGATTCGGCAACTGTACCAATACCGGCGCATGCGAAGCCGAATGTCCGAAAGAAATCAAGATCACGAATATTGCCCGCATGAACCGGCAGTATTATATTTCTCAGTTTGCATAGTTTCTTCGGGTTTCGGGTTTAACTTCGTTGAGGGCTTCGCCGTTCGAGTTTCATGGGGCAAACGGTACAAGCCCCGCAGAATGGAAATTCGCCCCAAAGCGTCGCCCTCAGCGGCTCATTATTTATCGAAATGAGCCGCTGAAGGCGACGCTTATATTGACATGTCCGTTGAGCCGAATTTGTAATTCGGCTCGGAACATATCCGGATTTGCAATTCGGAAATTGATCCCCGAATCGAAATATGATCCCCCTGATAGCCTGTCAGCAAAGACGCGATGCATCGCGTCTCTACAACGCAGCCTGACAGGTCAAGACCGCTGACAGGGCAGGAAACATTATAAAACCGTTCCGGCTTTCAGCCGCATGGTTACAGGCAGGAACGGCTGGTAACTGTTATTCATCCCTCGGAAAAAGGGTATTGGAAGCAAACCGGTTCATCCTGTCCGGCATCCACCGGAGATTTTGAGCTAAGGACGAAAAACAACACGAAAGCCGACGTTGTTGTTGCGGTTGTCGGGGTTGTTGTTGTTACGGTAAGCGGAGCGGCAGTTCCGGGCGTTGTTGTTCCAGTTGCCGCCGCGAAGCACGCGGTTCGAACCCTGGGGCTTGCTTCCATGCGTTGAGATACTGCCTGACGGAAATGCCGCGTATCGGCATAACGGGTAAAGGCGATCAGCGGACACAGACGCCCTGCATATTCCCGTTCCGTCCATGCGCCGCATGCCAGATGGCCGGCATAAGCGGCGTATTTTTTTACAAAGCGTTTCCTGCTGATCCTGCTCAGCCTGACATGGCTGGGAAAAAGGGTATAGCCGAGAAACGGAACGCCTTTCGACACGCTGTTGATGCACGCGGGTTTCAGGCAAAGATGCAGGGTTTCGTCTACATATGCATTGAAACGCTTCATCATTTCGATCAGGGCGTTTTTGTCGTCGTGAAAAAACAGCATGTCGTCCATATAGCGGAGACAGGCTTTCGATTGCAGTTTCTCTTTGGCAAAATGGTCGGCATAAGCCAGATAATAATTGGCAAAGTACTGGCTTGTGAGGTTCCCGATCGGAAGCCCGCGTCCGGGCGTCGCTGCATAACTGTCGATGATGCTGCGAAAGATTTTCAGCAGCAGGGGGTCTTTGAACAGGCG
>JAISCQ010000099.1 GCA_031265445.1 Bacteroidales bacterium | reverse complement strand
TCGGCAGCCCATTTTTCATGAAAAAGGCATCAACCAGCCGCTGGGTAACCCCCAACCCGCCGTTTCCGTTGTCGCCTTTTGGTGCGGCATGTCTATCATACGCCCGGTTCGCCTCGCTGGGGCGGGCAAACAGTATTTCACTGTTTCCTTTTGCGGATTCGTTAAGGAAGAGGTTTTGAAGCGACTTGAACGGGTCAATACTTCCGTCATTATTCCGTTCAATATATAATTCATGCCCGGTGGCATCGGCGGCAGTAATCAGTTCCTTGCAGGCTGTGGCCGCTTTTTCCCATTTCTTGTCGTCTTTTACGGGATTGAATATCGGTTTTCCTTCATTGTTTACATAGCCGATATAGTCGGGATTGCCGTTTACCAAATCGCTGGCGGCGAACAACAGCATGCGAGCGCGTACGGCAAGGCACATGATAGAAGTAGCCCGGCCGTATTTATTGGCTTCGGTGTACTTAGCGGGAAGTATTTTCGATACCGCCACAAGTTCCTTATCAAGCCAGTCAATCACTTCGTCGTAGGGTGTTTGTCCGATCTTCAAGTCGGCTGCGGTGGCGCTGGTCGGTACAATGCGGCCGGGTTGAAACGGAATGGCGCCGTAGGCATTTACCATCAGGTAGTAGTAATAGGCCGCCAAAAAACGACATTCGGCTTTCATATATTCCACTTCTTGTGCCGATACGTCTTGGTCAGGCAGCGGTTTTACATTTTCCATAAAGATGTAAGCAGTGCGGATGTGTTGCGGCAAGTATTCCCAGTAGTTGGCGTCCCAGTGCGTCATGGGCGTCCACTCGCCCAGAATGCAGGGTATCATATTCCAGCCGAACTCCCGCCAGCGTTCCGACGGGGTAATCTCGTCACCCAGCACATCCCATCCTTCGTTGCGGAGGTAGTTCCATGTCGGCTGCGGGATACCCACATACACGTTGGCGAGCCATCCTTCCATGCGGACTTTGTCTTCAAACACCATAGACAGGGTTAATTCCGTATCCAGTTCCTTATCGAGATAGTCGGTGCACGACAGGCAGAGTTGACTTCCCAGCAAGATGATAATTATATATTTTAATGGTTTCATAGCAATTATTTTTTATCGTTTTTATAGCGTCAAGATTTAGAAGTGAAGATCTATGCCTAACATTATTGACCGCATGGGGGGATATTTCAAACCGCTGTTGGTGTCCAATTCCGGGTCCCAGAGTTTGAACTTTGAGAAATAGAACAGGTCGTTTCCGCTGATGTAAAAGCGAATGGCTTGTGCGTGTATTTTTTTGCTGATTTTTTCGGGCAGGGTATATCCCAGTTCTACGGTTTTTAAGCGCAAGAAACTCATGTCTTTTTTCCACCAGGTGGAAGCTACGGTATTGTTATAGCTTCTGGAAAACGAGAGGCGGGGCCAGAATACATCCTGTGAGGGGTTTTCTTCCGTCCATGCGTCGGCGTAAGTGGCGTAGGAGCTACCTGTGAGGCCTTGTCCGCTACCGGGAATGAGATAGTCACCACTGATGATACGGTAAGTGTCGCCTGTGCCCTGGAAGAAAAATCCGAAGTCAAAATCTTTCCAGTTCATATTTGCACCAAATCCATATACGATTCTTGGCGTTTCCGTGCCGCCGATATATCCTGCGTCCAATGCATCGACGTATCCGTCTTCATTCCGGTCTATGTATTTTATGTCACCCGGGCGGACTTTGCTGCTCACTTGTGGTATGGGAATGCCGTCTATCAGGTTGCCGAGGGCGTCAAAATCTTCTTTCGTATATAGCCGTTCGGCAATAAGCCCTTGTAAAGTATTTACAGACGTACCGGTGCGGGAGCGGTAAGTGCCGATTACGGTTTCCGGTTCGTCACATTCGGTGATTTCATTCCTTGCGTAGGTAAACGTTCCCCTGAAGCTCACGAAAAAGTCATGGTTGATTTGCTTATTGACAAACAGCGACAGGTCAATGCCGTGGTTTTCCACTTTTCCGTAGTTGGCCCAGGGGAGAGAAATAAATCCGGCTTGGGCAGGAATGGTTTCCCGCTGCATGAAAATATTGCTCCGGTATTCTTTGAACACATCCACTTGCAGGTCTATGGCATTCCACAGCCCCAGTTCAAAACCTGCGTTCATTTTGGTGACGGTTTCCCAGGTCAGATTGCTCACGCCCATTTCGCCTTCTCTCACGCCTTGCCGCCAGAAATTACCCGTTTGGCCCCAATTATATCCGTTGGTGTTGCTGTTAATCGTCGTAAGATAGGCAAACCGGCGGTCGCTTCCAATCTTGTCGTTGCCCACTTTTCCGATAGAGCCGCGAAATTTGATTTTGTTGAAGATACTCCTGTATGGATCCATAAACGATTCTTCCGACAGATACCATCCAAGGGCTACGGAAGGGAAAAAGCCGAAGCGTTGTCCTTTGGCAAAATTCTCGGAACCGTTGTAGCCGAAATTAAACTCGCCGATATAGCGGCGGTTATAAGTGTAGGACAAGCGGCCGGCAATACCTTGGTTGCGGTAAGGCTGAATGCCTCCGTCGTCGTAGCTTCGTTGGTTGTAAAGAAGTAGCGCATCTACGGCGTGCTTTTCGGCAAAAGTTTGTCCGTAAGTTAAGGTCGCTTCAAAGTACACACTATTGTTGCCATATTGTCCGGAGTTGCCATATTGGAGAAATTCTGTTCCGTCATCGTTCAGGGGGATTCCGTGAATCAGGTTGCCATCAATATCGCGGCCTGTGGAGGGCGCATAATAGGTGGGTATTTTTTTCCGGTCTATGCCGCTCCAATTCCATGTGTCAAAAGAGAAAGTGGCTTTAGCCCTTAATCCGGGGAGTATCATTTTCAGGTTTTGCTCCACGGAAAAGAGCGATTCCAGTTTACTGCTGGTATTTCTGGAATATCCTGTTTGGGTAGTTTCCGCCCATGGGTTGTATCCCTCGTTTGCTTTTGGAATGGTGCCGTCGGAGTAAACGGTAGGATTCACAAAAGGCGTCACCAGAAAGACGTGGTTAAAGACATCGTCCGTGCGGGCCGTTTGTTTACGGAGGTGCTGCAAATAGCCGCCGATATTAAACCGGAAAAGGGTTGTTTTTGTGACATCCAAGTCCACATTAGCCCGCAAGTTATACCGGTCTACTTGGGTGCCGGTATTGTAGGGAAGTTTCTTGTCGGTGGCCATGATCCCGTATTCGTTAAAGTAGGAGGCTACCATGGCATAGCGCAGCACCTGGGTGCCGCCCGACACCGTCAGGTTGGCGCGGGTATTGTAGGCATAATCATTAGTCACGGCATCCAGCCAGTTTACATCGGGATATAAATCGGGGTCGTAGCCGGTGGCTGTTTTGTGGATGACATCCTCTGTGTAAAGGAGCGGTCTGCCTTCTTCTACGGCCAGGCGGTTGAGCAATGTCATCTGTTCTGCCGCACCTAAAAACTCGGGCAGCTTGGTGGGCGCTTGTATAGACTGCTCGATGCGAAACGTTACGGAAGGCGGCGCCACTGTCCCCCGTTTGGTATTGATAATGATCACGCCGTTGGCGCCGCGTACGCCGTACATGGCGGTGGCCGAAGCATCTTTCAGGATAGAGAACGATTCGATTTCGGCGGAGTCAATATCATTCAAATTCCGTTCGATGCCGTCAACCAGTACCAGCGGTGAGGTTTGGCCGGCGAACGACGAAATGCCGCGAATCCAGAATTGCGAATCGTCATACCCGGGTTCGCCCGATGGCCTTACTGCTATGACGCCCGCCAGTTGCCCCGCCATGTTGTTAGCCACCGAGCGGGTTGTTCCCACCTGTAATTTTTGCGGTTCAATGGTGGTAATGGAGCTTACAATGGAAAGCCGCTTTTGTGCACCATATCCGGTGGCCACCACCTCATTTAGGGTTTCTATACTTTCCTGAAGAATAACGTGAAAGTTGATTCGATCGCCTACCGTTATTTCCTGCGATTTGAAACCGATATAAGAAAAGACCAGTATTGACGCCTTATCCGGCACATCAAGGTAAAAACGACCTTCTTCATCGGTAATTGTTACGGTGGGCGTGCCTTTTACCGCCACGTTCACACCGACAAGCGGCGCCTTTTCCGCATCCACCACCATCCCGTTTATTTTGATAAGTTGTTGCGCCATGGCAAAAGGCGTGACAAACATCATGGTTGCCGCCCACACCAACAGGTGTAATGATAAATATTTGAT
>JAISCQ010000223.1 GCA_031265445.1 Bacteroidales bacterium | reverse complement strand
CAATTTTAGCGCGCGCATATTTCACCCTGAAAGTTTGTAAAATCAATGCTGTTTATACCCTAAAAGTTTGCGGATTTTAAATAACAATTACTTTTGTATCCATAAAATTGAATGATATGATACAAAGGAAAGTTTTGGACAGCCTGCGCGAATGGAGCAGGAGCAAGTACCGGAAGCCGCTTGTTTTGCGCGGGGCAAGGCAGGTTGGCAAGACAACGCTTGTACGCGAACTCGCCAAAGATTATGACGTTTATCTGGAATTAAATTTGGAGAACGAAAACGAGCGTCAGTTGTTTGAAACCGGAAACGATGTTCAAAAGACGATTACAGACCTGTTTTTCTATAAAGGCGTGATGAAAACCGACAAATCGGTCTTGCTCTTTATCGACGAAATACAGTATTCCAAACCGGCTGTCGCGATTTTGCGCTATTTTTACGAAGAGGCAAATTACATTCACGTTGTAGTTGCGGGTTCGATGCTCGAAACGGTTATTGATGTCCGAAAAATCTCGTTTCCCGTTGGGCGGGTGCAATACATGGCTATCCGTCCCTGTTCGTTTATTGAGTTTTTGAGAGGAATCGGCGATGATTTTGATGTCGGTCTGATTGAAAGTCAAGCCGATGTTTCAGCCATTCATTTCCGCATGATCGAACATTTCTACAAATATATTCTCGTGGGCGGAATGCCCGCCGCAATAGTGAGATATGCTGAAAACAGGGATATTGTTGCAGTAAAAGAGATATATGATTCCCTGCTCGTTACCTACAAGGACGACGTGGAAAAATATACCGGCAACGCACTGCAAATCCAGATAATACGCACGATTTTGGATGTTGGCTGGTATTCGGCGGCGGAAGCGGTTTCTTTCGACAAATTCGGAAATACAGCTTTTTCGTCGCGCGAAATGAGCAAGGCATTTCAAATCATTCAGAAAGCGATGCTGCTCGAACTTGCATACCCTACCTCTTCGGTGCAGATGCCTTTATCGCCAAATTTTCGCCGCCGCCCGAAATTACTGTGGCTCGACACCGGTCTGGTAAACTATTACGCAGGTATTCAAAAAGAAGCCTTTTCGGTAAAAAACATAGAAGACGTATGGCGGGGCAGAATTGCAGAACACGTAGTGGCGCAGGAGCTTCTGACTCTTGACAACAGTTTGCTTACCACACGCATTTTTTGGCGTCGGGAAAAGGGAACTTCCTCAGCCGAGGTCGATTTCCTGTATAAATTCAACAGTATGGCAATCCCGGTAGAAGTGAAATCGGGTCACAATTCAAAACTTAAATCCCTGCACCTGTTTATGGACGAGTGCCCGCACAGCATAGCCGTAAGAGTTTGGTCGCAGCCGTTTTCGATTGATGATGCTACAACGCAAAGCGGTAAACAATTCAGGTTGATCAATCTGCCGTTTTATTACGTGGGACAACTCGAAAAAATATTGGAAAAATATGTTTCACCGGTCTTAATGAGCCGATGATCGGTTCTTCCTCCGCGTCAGCCACGCACGGACAGGCTCATCATACAGCCGCATAACGGCATACGCAAACAGCAGGTTAAAAAGACACAGGCAAGCAACCAGTCCAACCAGCGCCGGGCCCTGAGGTTTGGCCTTGCAGTAATAATCGCCGAAAATCCATACGGCGGTGATGTGTGTCATATATAGCGGATACGACAGCTTCCCGATGAAGATGCAGAATTTCTTCATCCGTCCGGTAACGTTGGCACCGGCGCCGATGCTGATGATGAGCGGAAACGCCACAATCACCATGAGCGCTTCGGCGAGCCAGTCGTTATTGACATGCGGGTACAAAAACACGCCCATCAATAAGATAAAAGGCAACACAAACCCCATCCTGTTGCGTAATACCAATCCGTAACGGAAGATCAGCAAACCGGCGGTAAAAGAATAGCCGACGCGGGGAAAGCCGTCGCCGATGGTTTTAATATCCCACCCGTTGATGAGCCAGCCCGCCTTACAGGAAGTGTACATCAGCCATGCGGCGCAGATGCATCCCAAAGCGAGCAGCGCGGATTTCCTGATGCGGCACAACACCAGGGCGTATACCATATTGGCAATGTATTCTAAAAACAGCGACCACGAAGGCGTGTTGTACGGGAACAGGCCGCCGCCGCGGAGAGGAAGAAACGGGGCGGGAATCAGCAGCATGGAACCGGCAAGCGCCGGTAACAGCTTTCCCCAGCCTGCTTCCCGGATACCGTCAACAAACGGGTTGAGCACAAAACCGGCAAAACCGATGACGCTACCCAGTACGACCAATGGGTGCAAGCGAATCAGCCGGTTGATAAAAAAGCTTTTCATACCAATGGTTTTGATGCGCCTGTCGTAAGCAAACCCTATGACAAACCCGGACAGGCAAAAAAAGAAATCGACCGCCAGGAAACCATGTCCCATAAAGTTTTCCGAGTAGTCCTCGGGGTAAATCATTTCCAGGTAGTGGAATACTAAAATCACGATCGCCGCCGTTCCCCGAAGGCCGTCAAGTACATCGTAATAAGGTTTGGGTTCAAGCGATTTTTGATGGGACATGAGTTTGGTGTTTCATGGAACGCGGATGCGAATTTCAGGATCAGATTCGTTATGTTACCCCAACACCTGCAATATTTGCCTGGTAACCGGTATCGGGAATACGGCCGATACCAGCGGCGCCTTTCTCAAATCGCGAAGCCATGCCTGCGTATCCGCTTCGTTCAATTCAGCGTCGAACTTCAAGATAAAATCGAAATTTTTATATTTCTCAAGCAGGAAACCGTTGTCGCATCGGTTGGATACAAGCATGAGCGTTTGATCGTCGTCCTCGTGGACAAAGCATGTAAATTCTTTTCCGGCGCCGGTTACAAGACGATCGCCCTGTGCAAAGGCAAGCCCCATTTGTTCGTTGATGCTCCACGATAGACGATAATCGTTTTCGTGCGACGAAATGCCGATGATGGTAAAAACCACCGGCCCGGTGTCCAGCCTCACGATATTCCGTTTTGCCATAGCAAATTAATTGAATATTGATGGATGTCCGGTACAAAGCGGATCATCATGATCCGTCACCGTTTATTCTTGATTCGCTCCAGGTATTGCACCAGGGCATCGGTCGAAAAATCCGTCGACGTTGAAATAAAAGTTAATGTCTTTTGTGAGGCCATCTGTTCGGCTTCTTTTTTCGATCGTCCCGAGCCTTTGGCAATAGGCACGCTGGAAATGGTTACCTGTACCGAAAACCGCGGACTGCAATCCGACTCTTCGCGGGATTCTTCGATGATTTCGAAGCCAACCTGCAACTTGTATTTCTGGCCCCAT
Source organism: Bacteroidales bacterium (assembly GCA_031265445.1). Lineage (GTDB taxonomy): Bacteria > Bacteroidota > Bacteroidia > Bacteroidales > UBA4181 > JAIRLS01. The sequence continues at coordinate 8,892 of JAISCQ010000223.1, read as the reverse complement.
TCAATCAGGCGGCTCTTAAAATCGGTTTCGGTTTGCGCCAGCTGATCCAGGTCGATGTAATTCTTCAGCACATGATCTGTAATGTATTTTAGTGTTTTTTCATACCCTTTGTCCAGATACATGGCCCCCATCAATGCTTCGAAAGCATCGCCGCAAATCCGTTTTTTCATCGTTTCGGGATTTGTGGCATAGGCTATCAGCATCTGTACCAGTCCCATCCGGTTGGCTATGGAATCGAGATGCGCACGGTTAACGATTTTCGACCGCATCTGAGTTAAAAACCCCTCACGTTCGTTGGGAAACTTACGGAAAAGAAAATCTGCAATAACAGCATCAATAATCGCATCGCCGAGGAATTCGAGCCGTTCATTGTTTACCACGCTTCCGTCGGGCAAATTAAGCGATGCCGAACGGTGCAGGAAAGCCAGCTCGTACAGTTGCAGGTTGCCCGCATCAATTTTGAGCTGCTCTTTCAAAAAAGAAGAAAACACCTTATCTTTGGCCATAAGGAGTTTTGATTCGTCCATCATATCGGTTATGATCCTATTTTTCTGCTCTTTTTAAGATTACCGAAGTATTATGTCCACCAAACCCGAATGTGTTACTTAACGCATAATTCAATTTACGTTCCTGGGCTTTGTTGAATGTATAATTCAACTTGTTGTCCAATACGGGATCGTCGGTGAAATGGTTGATCGTAGGGGGAATAACGCCATTAACCATCGCCAGGATGGAAGCAATGGCTTCGATAGCTCCGGCAGCGCCCAGCAGGTGTCCCGTCATCGACTTGGTAGCGCTGATGTTGAGTTTACAGGCATGTTCACCGAACAGTCGCTGGATGGCTTTTACTTCCGAAGGGTCGCCCACCGGTGTTGATGTTCCGTGTACATTAATATAATCGACATTTTCGGGAGTCAGTCCGGCATCTTCCAGGGCGGCTCTCATGGCGCGAAAAGCGCCGTCGCCTTCGGGATGCGATGCGGTAAGATGATATGCATCGGCAGACATGCCGCCTCCGATCACTTCAGCGTATATCCTGGCGCCTCTCTTTACAGCATGTTCGTATTCTTCGATGATCAATCCGCCGGCACCTTCGCCGATCACAAAACCGTCACGATCCCTGTCAAAAGGCCGCGAAGCTGTTTTGTACTGGTCGTTGTTGGTCGAAAGAGCCTGCATGGCGTTGAATCCTCCAACGCCTGTTTCGTTGATGGCTGCTTCGGAGCCTCCGGCAACGAATACATCGGCCTTTCCCAACCGGATATAATTGAATGCGTCTATGATGGAATTTGACGATGAGGCACATGCTGACACTGTCGCATAATTAGGCCCTTTCAAGCCAAATTTGATGGAAATCTGTCCTGCGGCAATGTCCGAAATCATTTTCGGGATAAAGAACGGATTAAACCGAGGAGTGCCGTCGCCACTGTAAAAAGCTTTCAATTCTTCGGCGAAGGTGGCTATCCCACCGATGCCCGATGCCCAGATGACACCGACCCGTTCCAGATCGGTCTGCTCCAGATTCAGCCCCGAGTCGACAATGGCTTCGGTAGCTGCCACGATAGCAAACTGGGTATACAAGTCATATTTTTTGACCTCTTTACGATCGGGGAAAAAGACCGATGAATCGAAATTTTTTACTTCACAAGCAAAACGTGTTTTAAATTTAGACGCATCAAAACGTGTAATCCAGTCGGAACCGCTTACTCCATTAACAAGACCCTGCCAGTATTCTGAAACATTATTGCCAATCGGGGTAAGTGCTCCTAGACCGGTTACTACAACTCGTTTTAATTGCATAAGCTACAATCTAAAACAATGCTACTTTTTAACGTTTTCTTCGATATACTTGATAGCAGCGCCAACAGTGGCAATGCTTTCAGCTTGATCATCAGGTATGCCGATATTAAATTCCTTTTCGAATTCCATAATCAGCTCAACAGTGTCAAGAGAGTCTGCTCCCAAGTCATTGGTGAAACTGGCTTCGGGTGTAACTTCGTTCTCATCAACACCTAACTTGTCGACAATGATAGCTTTTACTCTTGATGCAATATCTGACATATGCTTAAATATTAAATTAATAAATATGGTTTGATATAAAAATTTAAGTTGCAAAGAAATGCAAATTATCTCACATCGTCAAACTAAAAATGATTTTTTGTTGCAAAAAAAGTTGAAGTAAAATTATCGCGCATAATGATCCCATTTATTCTCAACGCATTAATAAATCCCATATTCGCCCTCTTTCCCGATTTATATGCGGGCGTTCCAACCCTGTCATAACGCAATTATCGATACAGGATTTTCACTGCATCGAACACTCCTTTTCCGCTTCCGGCCTGTATACCGATCATCGGCGCGCGATCCCACTGCAGCAGGCTGCCAACATGCAATAGCGTCCCCACCTGCTTTTGCTGACCGTCTTTTTGAAGATATCCGAACCGGCAATATTGTCCGAACCGGGTCTCAAGGTACAGGATGGGTTCTGTATTTTCCTGCAATTCGGCTGTTGCAAGTACCGAACGAATTCCTTTCTCCACCTGCCAAAGCTCCACGCGGTTGCCGGTACGGGACAAACCCATGGCCTGTTCTTTGGTGCCATAGATACATATTCCTGCCGGCGATACGCCTTTTTCCACGGTAGCCTGTAATGTATAACTGTCCTTGCGGGGTCTCAGTCCGAGGAAAGCGCCTACAGGCGAGTCTTTTCCGGTAAGGGTGAGTTTCCCGCCGTGCACCCGGCAGTCCGGCTTGCTTTGCGATGCATCCCACATCCATTCGACACTCGCTTCGGCGGCATCGAACCCGTCGGTAAAATCTGCGACGGGATGCTGCACTGTCGCGATATCAGGCGCAGCAGCCTGCACAGAGGGCGTAGCGCCATAGCGGAATGAAGGCCAGCCCGTTGCTGCATCCCACACAACCTCGTCCATCATGCCCTGGCGGCCGGTATATACGTTGGTCGCCGCGTTGTAGGCATGGTAGAGGTAAAAATAACGCCCGGCGGGCGTCGTCATTATGGTACCGTGACCGGGACAGCGCCATTGCCCGTCACTGTGCAGGATGGGGTTGCCGGCGTATTTTTCCCACGGTCCGCGAATGTCACGGGCGCGCGCTACGCCTGTCTGGTAGTTACAATTAGGCCCGCAGCACGAATTGCCGGCATAGAACATGTAAATATAGTCGCCGTGCCGTACCAGGCATTGCCCTTCCATGCCGCCCGCTTCCCAGCTTCCGGCGTCGGCTTGAAGCATCCGGAACGCTTCCCCTTTTAGTTTCAAGCCGTTATCCGTTAGTTCCGAACCTAATATTTCGATGCTCTTTCCCTTATCCAAACCATACGCTTTCCACGAGATATACAGTTTTCCATCCAACTCGATTACAAAAGCATCGATGGCTTCGCTGGTCCATTCTACCAGCAAACCATGGTCGGTAAATCCCTGCCGGATGTCGCGTGCAGTGGCTACCCCGATGAACGACTTACGATCGCTGCGGCGCCGGGCGGTATAGTATAGGAAGTACGTACCGTTACGGTAGAACAGTTCCGGCGCCCAGTAGCTACCCATTGTCCAGGCCGGCATTTCCTGAAACACGGCGCCAAGGTATGTCCAGTTCACCAGGTCTTTCGACTCGTACAGGCGATAAGGCGGCGCCCATTCCGATGAGGTTCCGGCGGCATAGTATGTATCGCCCGCACGGATAACGGTAGGATCGGGCAAATCACCGGGAATAACGGGATTGCGGTAAGTGGCTTCCTGCGAATATGCAAGAAAAGGAAATAAAGAAAAGAGAATCAGGAATATCGATGATTTCATTGGTGTTATTTATTTGGTGCAAAGTTACAAAATTACACTTTCCCGGCCCGTGTTTTTGAAATTCATGGTTCCATATTCAAATACTCACCGCCATTTTTTCCAGATCAACGTCGAATTCTTTTGCTATTTCTTTTAATTTCTCACTCAAGGCCGGATCATCGGGTACTTTTCCTTCCAGTATGCCTTTTACATTGATGCCCTTCATCATGATCCTCATCTGGATGTTCAATTCCTGGAACGTGTTTCCCTGTGCCTTTTCTTTGATAATAAAGTTCAGGATTTGTTTGATCGTATTCATCGTGTTCAATTTTTAGGTTTACAGAATCGTTTATTTCAACAGCAACATGGTCGATGTCTGGTTGATATGGCCGATATAGCTTTCGCCATAAGTGGCAAAGCCAATGGCCGGGACGTGCCCGAATATTTCGGAATATGCTTTCAGCTGGTTCTTGCGGTTCAATTCGAGGGCGCGCAGACAGCAGTTGAAATCCACGATTGCCTGTACCCCGCCGCACTGTTGTTCTATTTCGGCAAGGTCGTTGCGCGTGTCGACCACAATATCGCCCGGGCGCAGCACCGTCAACTCTTGCCCGTCCTTTACCGAACAGTAGAATACAACGGATGTTCCTTCGATTTTCATTGGACTTCTTACAAAAAAGTTATGTTCATCGAAAACCAGTCCTAACGGGTATTCTCCCAGGTTTTTTGCCAGGTCGTCCATCGAAATTCCCAGTATGTTTGCATACGCTTCCGTGGCCGGTTTTCCGTTGAATTCGATCACCATTCTCCGTTTTTCGTCCACTTTGGTGGGGGTCAGCTTTTGGTCGGTGGTGATAAAACTCTGTGTTTTTAATATGGCGTATCCTTTTGTCGGTTCCATCAGCAGCAGCACAGCCGCATTGGAGTATGCCCTGCCGTCTACAAACAGGCAGGTGCGCCGGAACATGCAATTATCGCCTGCCGACCCGCCCACAAAAGGTACATTGGTAAGGTTACCCAACCGGTCGTTCAAGTTTTCCTCGCACCCGCTCAAACCGTCGATCATAACCATTCCGGCGTATTGTGCCGGATCCAGGTGTTTCATCGGTTTTCCCAGCAATTTTTCGAACGATTTGAATGCTTTGGCTACGGCTTCCGTATCGGTTTGTATGTTTTCGAGGACTTCTATCTTTAAATCCTTCAATGTAGCCTTACTCCATGCCATGGCCACAATAGAGTCCTGTCCCATTTTGCCCGGCCCCATTTCGCCGGCGGTAGTGCATCCAACAGTATGTATTCCTGCAAAAGCACCGGCCATTTCTTTGCTGATCGCCGCAGCCGGATATATCGGCGAAGCAAAATACAGGATCATGCAGGCATCAACGGTCGATAACTGTTCCCGGATGCTTTTCACTGCGGCAACTGAATCCGTCAGTTCCGATTGTGCAACTTTAAAATTTTCCATATAGCTTTGATTTTGTTACTTTTATTGTCGATTTTATTTACTATTTACTATGATTTACTATTTCAAAAATAACATGGTGGAAGTCTGGTTCATGTGTCCGATATAGCTTTCGCCGAATGTGCCGAAAGCAATGGTCGGTATTGATTTGAACAGGGCTGCGTATTCCTGTTCCTGCTTTTTTTCACACAGTTCCATCATGCGCGACATGCAGTTGAATTCGATAATTGCATTCAGGTCGCGGTTATTGAACCATGCCTGTTCGAGATCCTTGCGGGTGTTGGTTACAATATCCTTAGCCTGCAAAATGGTCAGTTCCATTCCTTCCTTTACCGAACAGAAGAAATTCATAGCGCCGTTTTCCAAAGTGTTGTGCGGATTTCTTACAAAGAAATTCCTGGAATCGAATACCAGTGCCAATGGATTGGTTGTGTAATATTTGGGAAGTTCGTTCGCCGGTACGTTCAAAGCCTGCGCATATGCTTCGGCGGCCGGCTTGTTGTCAAACTCGTATACAATGCGGTTCGGTTCGTCCACTTTTGTTGGGGTAAGTTTCTTATCGGTCAGCGAGAGGCTTTGTGTCTTCAGGAAAGCAAAACCATTGGCGGGTTCCAGCAGTACGAGGACTGCAGCGTCGGTATAGGTCTTCCCGTTTACAAAAATATATACTTTCCCGTTGGGACTGGTTGCTGCCGAACCGCCCACGAAGATCACATTGGTCAGGTTTCCTATCTGGTCGTTGATGTACTCTTCGCACTTGCTTTTTCCGTCGATCAAAACCATACCTACATAGCGCGAAGGCAAGATGCACGATGCCGGTATATGAAGATAATCCTCGATGTTCTTGAACGCCTTCACCACTGCCTGCCTGTCCTCACTGATATTTTCGAGCGCCTCCACCTTGATATTGAGGAGACTGTCCTTCCCGCATGCCATAGCAACGATGGAGTTTGTGAGCATCCGGTCGGAAACCATTTCACCGGCAGTTGTGCAGCCAACCGTTTGCGCCGACGGGAATGTTTCGGCCATTAACCGGCTCACTTTGTCCGCCGGGTATACCGGAGATACAAAATATATGATCAAACCGGGATCGACAATGTTTGACAGGCTTGTTTTGATTTCGCCGATGGCTAAACTTACGTCGGGGCGATCGGAATAAGCTGTTTGGTAACTCATGATTTGAGAAATAAGGTTGCGTGTTAATGCTTTTGGCCACTATGGAACATACTTCATTCACGAATATGTTTTACGTATTCAAGGAAATAAAGTTACATTTTTCATTTCGGTTATCAACAAAAAATAAAAACGTTTTGCAATATTGTTAATATATGAGCCGTCATCGACCTTTTTGCAGGATTAATCGGCGTTGATTTTCATCTATTTACATCAATATTAATATTCAATCATCCATATTCGATTATTATAATTATATTTGGCCGTTCAAAACAATTCATTCATTAGCCATGGAATACTCGAGACGTCATTTTATAGGAGCTGCCGCCGCAGGCGTGGGAGCAGTGTTACTCAATGTCCGTTATGCCGGGGCTGCTGTTGCAGCCGGAAACCATGACCCGTACGAGACGGTGCCATTGGGAAAAACAGGTATCAGGCCCACGCGTTTGTGTATGGGAACGGGTATCAGGGGCGGAGACCGCCAGTCCAATCTTACCCGCCTGGGATACGAACAGGCCGTCAAATTTGTTCGCGAGATATACAATCGCGGCGTACGGATGTTCGACATGGCCGATACGTACGGAACGCACGCCATCATCAGCGAGGCCCTCAAAATATATCCGCGCAGGGATTACGTACTTTTCACCAAGCTGTGGTTCATGCGAGGCGCCATACCCGAAGCGGAACGTCCCGATGCCGAAACGGTAGCGGCGCGTTTCCTCAGCGAACTGCAAACCGACTATATCGATGGCATGCAGTTGCATTGCGTCACATCCGGCAATTGGAATACGGAACTGAGCGACTACATGACTGCGCTGGACAAAGTGAAACAGAAAGGGATGATTCGTTCGCACGGCCTCAGTTGCCATGCATTGGCGGCTGTCGAAACAGCAGTGCGGGAACCCTGGGTGGATACGATCCACGTGAGACTCAATGCATACGGACCCAAAATGGACGACAAGGTGGAAAAGGTAGAACCCGTGGTGAAACAGTTGCATGAAAGCGGCAAGGGAGTTATTGCCATGAAAATCATTGGCGAAGGCGAGTTTTCCAAGAGTGATGAACAAAGGGACAACAGTTTCCGCTACGTCCTGCAATTGGGCGCTGTAGATGTGCTGGATGTCGGAATGGACAAAATCAGCGATATTATAGATACTGAAAGCCGCATACGCAAAGTACCCCGTATCAATTGACTGTTTTCTATTCCCGCTGTCTCTGTAACCTTCTGCGATACCTGCGACTTGGCACTCGCGTATCTGCGACTTAGCACTCGCACATCTGCGACTTACTGCTCGCACACTTGCGACTTGTCACTCGCACATAACACAAGATACATGTCAGACGACCGTGATCATGTTCGGATATTCGTATTCGCGTACGTCTTTCGTAAATGACAGCGCCTTCGAGAGGGATTGCGTGGCGACTTTCACCCGCCATTCGCCGGGCGTGACGCCGGCGGGAAGCACGAACTGGAGCTTCTTCGGCGTATTGGGCGAGAGCTGTCCAGCGGGAATGTGTACTTCGACCGTCCCGTCGATCGAGGTGAAGTAAACGCCGATTTCGCCTTCCCTGTCCTTTTCGCCCCTGACGGCTATGCGCATGCCCTGCAGCAGCGCCATGGCGCCGGTGTTGAGCGTGTCGGGCAAACCGGCTACGGGATTGGTGACGGCCTGAATCACGGGGCCGGTCGGCGCAGGCTGTTCGGCTACGCTTATTGTCATATTCTTCAGCGCCTCGCGGGCATATTCGCCCTGCGTAAAGGTCATACGGGCGTTTACCTTCCCGGCAGGCAGATGGCGCCCGAGGTCCTGGGTATGCACCGCGCCGCTGATGCCGATCGTGGCGTGAAACAGACCGGTGATGACGTTGTATCCCTCGCTTACGGCTTCCGCACATTCACGCTGAAATACCTGTAAGAAGGCCTTTCCGTTTACATTCTCCGTTGCGATTTCCTTTTTTTTCAGACGCCGGATGATGTCGTCTTCACGAAGCGTACCGAGGAGATTCGGACGCAGATAATAGTCGCTGGTCACTTCTTTGGTCAGCTCATTCAGGTGAGCGGTTGCTTTCACTGTACTCATTACTTTTTAATTTAAAATATTGTTAAATGTAAATGCAACTATATTTTTTAGTTATATAACTATGGATTATGGTCATTTTACTAAAAAATCTAAAAAATATAGTTTTGAAATTTTGGTTCCGGTTCACACTATATATTAAAGCGATCTCGCAGACAACTGTTTCTTCAGTTCTTCGATGAGTCTGTCCCTGGCTTCAAGGGCTTTTTCATTATCTTCGATGACTTTGTCTTTGTCTTCAAGGGCTTTGTCTTTGTCTTCAAGGGCTTTTTTATTGGCTTCGATGATTTTGTCTTTGTATTGAAGCTGTTTCTTATTTTCTTCCGACTCCTCTGCGATCTCCACTTCAAGGGTTATATGGTCCCAGTAAGCCTCATAGGCTTCC
>JAISCQ010000211.1 GCA_031265445.1 Bacteroidales bacterium | reverse complement strand
GTGTATATCAGTCCGGGCAGCAGTTCGTAGGTTACATCGTCGTTGATGCCGATCCGGGTGATTTGCGACAGGCACCAGTTCATGGCATTGTTGTCGCCCATGCGCGACAGGGCCAGGTTGGCCTGCCATTGCAGCCTGCGCTGATCGGATGCCGGCGACCGGGCCAGTCCTTCGAGCGTTGTCCTGCAGGAAGCATCGCCGATGAAGCCGGCCAGTAACAGGAGGTCTTTTGAAAACCAGGACTTGCTGTTGAACCGGTTGCCGAACTGTTCCTGCGCCTGTGGCGTAAAATCCTGCCGGCTGCACTGTGTCAGGTAATCGACGCAATCGTTACGGATGACGATCTGCCGGTCGGACAAGCCTTCTACCAGCTTTTCAACGATTTCCCGGCGCATGGACAAAGGTTTTTCACGCAGCAGCAGGATCCGGTGGTATTGTTCGTAAGTCCAGTCGCGAACCTTTTCCAGGGTATCCGACGGGTAAGGCGCAAGCGCTTTCAGCACGGCTTCGGGGTTTTTGGAAATTGCCTGATCCAGCACCTTATATTCGGGCCTGTTGCCGGAACGGATGGTTGAAATCTGCTGCGATACCAGCGAATTGATGTCCTGTGCCGTTATCATGACGGCGTTCATCAATAAAAGGAAAGTCAATAATATATTCATGAGATCATTCTATTTTGGTTATTGAAACTTTGATATTTTTAATCGTTCGATGAGAGCGGTAACCTGAACAACTGTCGCCCCCGTCGTTACGGATCCGATACAAAATTACATACAAAACCCGGATTCTCCAAGCGCATGAGATAAAAATCAAGACCCTTCCGGCGGAACGTTCTGCCGGAGGGGGTGCAGATTGGCGCCGGCAGAACGTTCTGCCGACATGAACTCCGTCGGACTCGTCCCGCAGAACGTTCCGAAAACATGAACCCGGCCGGATTCCCGTCTGCAGAACGTTCCGAAACCATAAACCTGACCGGATTCCTGTTTGCAGAACGTTCCGAAACCATAAATTTGGACAGATTCCCGTTTGCAGAACATTCCGAAACCATAAATTTGACCGGATTCTTGTTTGCAGAACGTTCTGAAACCATAAACTTGACCGGATTCTTGTTTGCAGAACGTTCCGAAACCATAAACCCGGACAGGTTCTTATCTGCAGAAGCATCCGCCGGCATGAATTCCGTCGGGTTCGCCTCTGCAGAACGTTCCGAAACCATGAACCCGGACGGGTCTTATTTGCAGAAGCCTCTGCCGGCATGAACCCGGCCCGGAGTTGGCGCATCCCTTTACGACGATACGCTGAACGAAGACCGGCGATACGGCGACATGGGAACCGTCCGCAAGAAATCCCAACAGGTATGGTCGAATTGACCGGTAAAAGTTCGTTACCTGTCGCAGTAATGCTTGGCAGCGCGATTTTTCGAACTTCCTCAAGATTCCGGGCATCAGGTTTGGCTAAAAAGTCCTATCTTTGGAACTTTCTTTTAAAGGATCGAGTGATGCATTTACCGTCACAGGCATCAATTTCGCTTGAACCCATTCATACATTGAATTGTAAAACAATATGACCGAACCAGCCAACAATCCGGCCGAAGAGCCGAAGCAGAGCACGAATTTTATTCACGCCATGATCGACGGGGACATCCTTAACGGGAAGAACGGAGGGCGTGTAGTCACGCGGTTTCCTCCCGAGCCGAACGGTTACCTGCATATCGGACATGCCAAATCCATCTGTTTGAACTTCGGGACGGCGCGTAAATACAGCGGTAAGTGCAACCTCCGTTTCGACGACACCAATCCCGTGAAGGAGGATATCGAATACGTGGATGCCATCAGGGAAGACATCAACTGGCTGGGATTCCAGTGGGATGCCGAGTTCTATGCTTCGGACTATTTCGAGCAGCTGTACCGGTGGGCGGTAAAGTTGATCGGGAAAGGAAAGGCATACGTGTGCGACCTCACGCAGGAGGAGATCAGCCGCGATCGCGGTACGCCGCAGAAGCCAGCCACACCGAGTCCTTACCGGGATCGCTCGATAGAGGAAAGCCTCGACCTGTTCGAACGGATGCGCAACGGCGAGTTCCCCGACGGATCGAAGACCCTGCGCGCCAGGATTGATCTCGCTTCGCCCAACATGCACATGCGCGACCCTGTGATGTACCGCATCCTGCATGTCGACCATCACCGCACAGGCAACAAGTGGTGCATCTACCCGATGTACGACTATGCCCACGGTGAGAGCGACTCCATCGAAGGCATCACCCACTCCATCTGTACGCTGGAATTTGAAGTACATCGTCCGCTATATGACTGGTTTGTCAGGGAACTGGAAATACATGCCCCGCAACAGATCGAGTTTGCGCGTTTGAATATCGACTATACCGTGATGAGCAAACGTAAGCTACTCGAATTAGTAAAAAATAATCACGTAGCAGGATGGGATGATCCGCGCATGCCTACCATCTGCGGATTGCGGCGTCGTGGCTATACGCCCGAGTCCGTCCGCAGCTTCGCCGAGAAGGTTGGCGTTGCCAAGCGCAACAACGTGATTGAACTCTCGTTACTGGAGTTTTGCATCCGCGAAGACCTGAATAAGCGTGCTGCCCGCGTGATGGGTGTACTCAACCCGCTGAAAGCAGTGATCACCAACTTCCCGGAAGATACGACCGACATGCTCGAGGCGATCAACAACCCCGAAGACGAAACGATGGGAACGCGCCGGGTACCATTTACGCGCGAAGTCTACATCGAACGCGACGATTTCATGGAAAACCCGCCAAAGAAATACTTCCGGCTGGCGCCCGGCGTCGAAGTACGCCTGCGGTACGCCTATCTGGTTACCTGCAACGAAGCAGTAAAAGATGCCAATGGCGAGATCGTGGAATTGCGCTGTACGTGCGATCTTGCATCGCGCGGCGGCCAGTCGCCCGACGGGCGCAAGGTAAAAGGTACCATTCACTGGGTGTCGGCGCAGCATGCCGTGCCGGCTGAGGTACGCCTCTACGACCGGCTGTTCACCGTGCCCGCTCCCGACGATGTGCCCGAAGGCGTCGATTATAAAGACAACCTGAATCCCGATTCGTTGAAAACGGTAGCTGCCATGGTAGAACCCTGCCTGAAAGCCGCCGAAGCAGGAACCGGTTATCAGTTTGAGAGGCTGGGATATTTCTGTGTCGATCCTGATACGACCAGCGACAGATTGGTATTTAACCGAACGGTGACACTAAAAGATTCGTGGGCCAAACAGAATCAGTAACATATTCGTATCTTGTGTTGATAACATCAATTTTACAATCACTTAACCATTTCTTAACCATTTCTTAACATTGGGATGCGACGATGCTCCTACTTTTGTGGCATATTATATTATATAATGGTGTCATGATGGATTCGTACGTTATACTTGTTGCATTTCTTTTGCTTCTGGCCTTTTTCGACCTGATGGTGGGCGTGAGCAATGATGCATCTAACTTTCTGAACTCTGCGATTGGCTCTAAAGTCGCCCCGTTCCGTACCATCATGATTTTTGCCTGCCTGGGCGTGGTCATCGGCGCTACTTTTTCGGGCGGGATGATGGAAATTGCGCGGAATGGGCTATTCGATCCCGAAAAATTCTACTTCAGCGAAATCATCTGGATCTTTGTGGGTGTGATGGTGGCCGACGTACTGCTGCTTGACGTCTTTAACAGTTTCGGCTTGCCCACGTCCACCACGGTTTCCATTGTGTTCGATCTCCTGGGCGCATCACTGGCCATGGCTTTGTACAAAATTTCGATCTCCGACGGCGGTTTTGCCGAACTCGGATCATACATGAATACCGGGAAAGCATTGGCGATCATCAGCGGTATCCTCATATCGGTGGCAGTCGCATTCATATCGGGGGTCATCGTCCAATGGATCGTCCGGATTATTTTCTCGTTCGACTATCGCAAATCGTATAAATATTTTGGCTCTGTCTTTGGGGGTATTGCGATCACGGCCATCGTCTACTTTATGATCATGAAAGGAGCTAAAGGCGCTTCTTTTATGAAAGATGAATATCTCGAGTTCATCACGGCGCATAATTTCCGGCTTTTGGCGAGTAACTTTGTGTGTTGGACCGTCATTTTGCAACTGCTGATGTGGATTTTCAGGACCAATGTGCTGAAAGTCGTGATCCTTGTGGGGACGTTCGCGTTGGCGATGGCTTTTGCGGGCAACGACCTGGTTAACTTCATCGGGGTGCCCTTAGCCGGATTAGAATCATACAAGACATATATGGCATCGGGCGTAGCCGACAGCAGCCTGGTGATGGGCACATTGAAAGCCAGGGTGAGCACGCCGACTCTCTTCCTGCTGGCCGCAGGGCTGGTGATGGCCGGTACGCTGATATTTTCGCGCCGTGCACGTAAAGTGATCGACACTACTGTGAACCTGAGTCGCCAGGATGCCGGCGAGGAACAGTTCGACTCCACGCTGCTGGCTCGTTCGCTGGTGCGCGGATCACTCAATGTGTCCGGCTTTTTCGAAAGCATTGTTCCCAGACAGTGGAAAAAACGGATCGACCGGCGTTTCCGGAAGAAGCAAACCGACGAGGATGTGGCTTTTGACCAGGTTCGGGCTTCGGTAAACTTAGTAGTGGCCAGTATACTGATTGCCTCGGCTACTTCGCTCAAGCTCCCGCTTTCCACTACTTATGTTACCTTTATGGTGGCTATGGGAAGCTCGCTGGCCGACCGCGCCTGGGATCGCGAAACAGCCGTATACCGTATCACCGGAGTAATTACCGTTATCGGAGGCTGGTTCATCACAGCTATTTCGGCGCTGACGATGTCATGTCTTATTACGCTGTTCCTCATCTGGGGTAAATGGATCGCTTTTGCTGTCTGTATCGCTGTAGTGGGATATTTCATGTTCCGGTCGCTGTTCGTTTCCGAAAAAGCCGAAAAAGAAAAAGAACAGAAAAAAAAGAAAGACGTTGCCTTGCTGGATGCAAAATCAATCACCGCATCAAAGGTTTTCGAGAGTTGCAATGAACAGATCGTTTCGTCGGCTATTTCAGCATCCAAGCTTTATTATCTGACACTCAACAATTTTCTGGCAAATAAAAGAAAGGCATTAAAGGGACTGCATGATGACGTGTGTGAACTGAGTGATCAAACGAAAGATCTCAAAAACAGTTCGTACAAAGTGATCGCCAAGTTACAGGGCGATGCCATCGAATCGAGTCAGTATTATGTGCAGGTGGTGGATGCCGCCCGCGAAACAGTCAACAGTGTGTTCCATATCTACAAACCTGCATACGAATACCTGGATAATAACCATACGCCATTTTCCAATATACAGACGACCGAACTCACCGAGTTGAACGATGAGGTATCCGTATTTTTCAATATGATCCTGCATACGCTGAAAAACCGCAAGTACGAAAATTCCTCGGAGGAGATTCGTAAACGGAAAGCGAGCCTGCTTGCCCTGCTTGATCTTCTCCAGCGCAACCAGCTCAAACGCATCAAGCGCAAGGAAGTATCGACGCGCAACAGCGTGCTTTACCTCAACATCCTGAACGAAACCAAGAACCTGACCCTGTTCACGGTAAGCCTGGTGAAAGCGAATCGTAATTTTTACCAGACGGTATTGGGGAAACGGTAGGAAATAATTGATGTTAACGGTGTCATGCTCCTGAATTTCATTATATGGGATGTCGATCCCGAGATTTTTCGCATCAGCGTTTTTTCGATACGGTGGTACGGGGTGCTTTTTGCAGCAGCGTTTGTACTGGGGTATTTCATCATGCGGAAAATATTCAGGCAAGAGAACGTCCCTGTCAAAGCGCTCGACCGCCTGACCTGGTACATGGTTTTTGGGACGCTTATTGGCGCTCGCTTGGGACATTGCCTGTTCTACGAACCGGGCTACTACTTCGAAAATCCTGCGGAAATCGTACAGATATGGCGTGGCGGATTGGCCAGCCATGGGGCAGCCTGCGGCATACTGGCCGCTTTGTTGATTTTTTCGCGGGTAGAGTACCGGCCATACCTTTGGATTCTCGATCGTATGGCGATCCCGGTTGCTCTTTCGGGTTTTTGCATTCGCATGGGCAACCTGATGAATTCCGAGATCTTCGGCCAGCCAACCACCCTGTCCTGGGGATTCGAGTTTATACGTTCACCGGAATGGCGCCTGCCGCCGATGAACGCACAACCATGCCACCCAACACAGATTTACGAAGCCATAGCGTATTTTGCCGTTTTTCTATGGCTTTGCCGGATATACTCCGGAAAAAGCGGGAAAACATATCCCGGCGTTCTTTTCGGTACGTTTTTGGTCTCGTTATTTTCGGCACGGTTCCTCATCGAATTCGTCAAGGCGGGTCAAGTGGGTTTTGAAGAAGGAATGTTGCTGAATATGGGACAATTGCTAAGTATCCCGTTTATCATTTGCGGGATTTATCTGCTGATACGGCCAAGACAGCCTCGACTTTGTACCTCCGAGCTTCGACTTTGTACTTCCGAGCCTGTCAAGGTTTAACGAACGCTGACAGGCGGCGCTCATGAAACATCGGCCGCTAAGGACATCATGTTCATATGTTAAAAAAATATAAATATTACATGTGGAAATTTGCGGTATCTAAAAGCTTTATATTTTTGTGACACCTTTTTCCATAAAGGTATCATCACGTGCGGAACGTGTATTATAAGTTGGAATTTATAAAAATATTTCTGCCGGGTCAATAGAAAAGATATTTTTTTTACTGTTGGAGACACGAATTTAAAAATAAGTAACACCGCAGGCAATGCGCGGTGTTTATTTTCGAAAAAACAGTAACACCTATTTAAAAAATAATAACATCTTAGTTTTGCCAGATTAAATTAAAGTTAATTATGTATCGTAAAGTATTTTTTATAGCTTTATTTTCATTGCTTACGCAAGTCGTTTCTTCTCAGGGAAATTATATGACAGGAGCGCAATCCGATACAACGGATATCAAAACCCTTTCGATGGATGAGGTCGTTGTAACGGCGACAAGAACGCCTCATTCCATTTATTCGGTTCCTGCGAGCATGTCTATGATCAGTAAAAGATCCATCGATAATAGTCCGGCGATCTATATCGATGAAGCGTTGAGAGGAATTTCGGGCGTATATGTGAAGCGGAGCAAGTTGTCCGATCAAACGGCGTCAGTCAGTTTACGCGGCTTTTCGGGAGATGCCAGAACCCTTGTTTTATTGGACGGGATTCCCTTAAATGATGGTTACAATCAGGGAGTCAGCTGGGGTGGAATACCTACCGACGCCATATCAAAAGTCGAGGTTGTCAAGGGTTCCTTCTCCTCATTGTATGGCGGCAGCGCTATGGGCGGTGTTATCAATATTCTTACCGACATTCCGAGAGAGGAAGCTTTTAGCCTGAAGTCCGGTTATGGAACTTATAATACGATCAATACCTCTGCCAGCTACAGCAACCGTTTTCTGAAAAACAAACAACTGTCGGTATTTTTGAGTATGAACCAAAAATCATCGGACGGCTATGCCTCAAATTATTACCAGACAACGGCCAGAGAGGGCGCCGGCGCCTATACGGTAACGGGCTGGGAAAAAACCACCAATAACAGGGGCGCGGACTATTATCTCCTGGGGCATATAGGTGATAACTGGATGAGACAAACCCAGTTATACGGAAAGATTGCGTACGAAATAAAACCGGGTTCAACACTTGACTTTAGCGTCAGCTCTGCAATTAATTCCTATGGTTACAGAAATTCCCGGTCTTTCCTTCGAGATGAAACAACAGGATTGCCGGTGAATGAGGGCGCCGTTACCCTGAATGACGGCGGCGCGTCGAAAACGATCACCATACGGCCGTACAGTTTCCTGAACGGGCCGGGCAACGGATTTACCAATACGTATAAATTATACTACAAAACGATGATGAAGAATGTCCGGTTAAGCTCTTATGCAGGCTTCCTGGATGATAAAAGTGAATATATAACGGTTGCTTCCGGCGCTACGGAAGACGGCGGACCGGGCACGATCAATTCCTCAAAACCCAAACGGACTTATATCGCCAATGTACAGGCAGACATTCCGGTCAGTAAACATCTGTTATCAGTAGGCGCTGATTACAAAATGTATGTTGCGGGCGTTGAAGAATGGAACTTGTCCGACTGGAGAGACGACGGGTCAAAAACCACCATGAGATTTTCAATGGATGGAAAACAGTCCATCATTGCTCCTTTTGCTCAGGCGGAAATGAATATAGTTGACGGATTAAAAGGTTATCTGGGCGTCCGTTACGATTACTGGAGAAACATCGACGGGAAAGGCACCGAAGCTGCGGCCGATACTGTTTATGTAAATACATCGAAAGGGCAATTCTCGCCGAAAGCAGGGATCGTTTATACGCCCGAAATGAATGGGAATGTCTTCAAGATCAAAAGCATCAGGGCTTCGGCAGGGCAGTCGTTCAGAACGCCGACTCTGTATAACTTATACAGGACATGGTCTTCTTCAACAGTAACCTATCTGTCCAATCCCGATCTGAAACCGGAGACTTCCTTTTCCTGGGAAGTAGGTTTTAGCTTGTCTTTGTTGAACGATTGGACAAAAATCAGTTTTGATTATTTCCGGAGTTATGTCCGGGATTTACTCTACAGTTCCGAAATAGCGACAGGTTTCAGGAAACAGATGAATGCCGCAAATGGCGAAATTAAAGGATTTGAAATTGAAATCAGGCAGAATATATTTTCGTTGATGGATATTAACTTTAACATCACCAAACAAGATACCGAAATTACGGAAAACACCGCCGAGCCGAATTCTACAGGCAAAAGATTTACAAATGTTCCCGATTTGCTTTATAACGCAGGCGCAAATTTTTATAAAGGGCCTGTCAGCTTCATGCTATCTTATAATTTCACAGGGAAAGTGTATTCGGCGTCAGACAACAGTGATGCCGTACAGGGCGTGTATGGGAGCTACGATGAACAGAAACTGCTTGACGGAAAGATTTCGTACAAGCTGAACGAGGATATTGCCCTGTCGTTATCGGTTAACAATATCCTCGACAGGGAGTACTTTTTGTATTACAAAGCTCCCGGAAGAACCTGCGTCTTTGGGGTAAGCGCTAAATTTTAAACAGGGTGGAAGTATTATCAAATTCGCTTATTTTCTGCGTCCGAACGATCCCTTCTATTTTTCTGGGAATAGTGCTGGTTAACATCCTTGAAAACATGGGATGGACAAAACGGATAGGATGGATTGCCAATCCTTTTACCCGATTGGGACGGTTAAAGGAGGCGAGCGGGATCAGTTTTATCGTGAGTTTCGGTTCGCCGTCATCCGGTAATGCGATGTTGATGCAGCTTTTCCGCGAAAATAAAATAGACCGGAAGGAAATGTATGTTGCATCGCTCGCAAATACTTTTCCGGCGGCGCTGATGCACTGGAGATCCATGTTACCGGTGCTGATCCCCCTACTCGGGGTTACGGGAATTTTATACTTCGCAACGTTTGTTTTGATCGGTTTTATAAAAACCATTGCCGTCCTTATTGTCGGCAGGGTGATACTCAAAGGGAATACGGAACTGCTTCATGTAGAGAATAAGCCTCCCGTTAAGCTAAAACCGGTCGAACTGCTTCAAAAAAGCGTCAGGCAGGGCTGGCCGCTCATGAGAAGGGTGATTTTCATTACCGTCCCGGTTACTGTTTTGATTTTCTGGCTGGTAGATATCGGCGTTTTCGACCGGATCACACTGCACATACAAAGCGTAACCCGGTTTTTTCCGATACCGGTGGAAGGATTAAGCATTACGGCCGCATATTTTGGCCAGACCGTTGCAGCTTACACGATTGCCGGGAATATGCAGGCGGCAGGCGCCATAACCGCCAAGAATATCATTCTGGCGCTGCTTTTAGGACAGGTGCTCAGTTCTGTCATTTCGTCGTTCAGGTATTCGGCGCCATATTATATCGGCATTTTCGGGACAAAAATGGGCGTCGAACTCCTCGTTTATTCGTCAGGCTTACGGATCCTTTTTACGATCATCATGTTTTACTGTATTTACTTTTTCGCTTAAAGATATGTCGCATCCAAAAAAAATAAAGTTAACGGTCATCTCGTGGGACAGTTATGCCCGCATGTTTCGCCGTGCTGCCAATGATATTCCGGAGATTTCACTGGAGCTGTTTTCAACCAAAAAGCTGGAAAAATCGGGTGAAGAAATGCAAAAGGCATTGCAGAGCCTTCGGGATGCGGATGTCATCTTCCTTTATCGTTCCTCGGAATCCTGCTGGAACACCGTAGAACCGGAGATAAAAACGCTGGACGGTAAAAAGCCGGTTATTTCTATCGGACATGATCCTTCATTGTGGCTTCTTTCTACCGTAAAGCCCGATGTTGTCGCTACCTGTTTCCTGTACATGACGCACGGAGGTCTTGAAAATTATAAAAACCTGCTGCTCTATACCCTGCATGCTGCATGTAACGCCGGGGAAATGCCTCAGGCTCCTGCGGAACGGCCATGGGAAGGCATTTATCATCCGTTGAGCGATATTATTTTCAAGGAAAAGGATGATTACATGGCATGGTACGCAAAGACAGGCAATTATAAAGGATATGCAGGCATTTTGTTTTCGAGGCATTACTGGCATACGGACAATACGGAAATGATCGACGCGCTCATTACGGATTTTGAACAGACGGGCATCGGCGTGCTGCCGGTATTTACGTATTCCGTTAAGGACAAAAATCTCGGAAGTTTAGGCGGAAAGGAAGTAATCGAAAAGTATTTTACCGATGCCGGTCATACGCCGGGGATTAACGCCCTTGTCAAACTGACTTCCCTCTACGGCAAGGATGTGACGGATCATCACACAGACGGCTCCTCCCGGTCGGCAAATATTCTAAAAGCATTGGGAGTACCTGTTTTCCAGCCCGTGTTAAACACCTCTAAAACCCAAACCGAATGGGAAGACGATCAGCATGGATTAGGCGCCATGACCGGCTGGTACGTTACGCTACCCGAATTTGAAGGAGTCATTGAACCTTTAATGCTTGCTGTTGCCGGCGAAGGGGGTGACGGCACACGAAAGGTCGTTCCGGTGGCAGACCGGAGCAAACGTATTGCCGGTCGGGTAGCCCAATGGATACGGCTTCAGCAAAAACCGGTTAAAGACCGCAAAATAGCATTTATCCTTCACAATAACCCTTGCGCCTCTGTTGAGGCATCGGTGGGAGGCGCGGCAAACCTGGATTCGCTCGAAAGCGTCGCCCGTATTATGAACCGGATGAAAGAAGCGGGGTATCATTCCGAAGTTCCTTCATCGGGAAAGGAACTGATCAGGGAAATCATGGACCGCAAAGCCGTTTCCGAATTTCGGTGGACGTCGGCAAATGAGATCGTAAAAAAAGGAGGATGCCTGAAACTTCTGACCGGGAGTGAATACCGCCAATGGTTCGATCTGTTTCCCGATGGTTTAAAAGACCGCGTCATTCAGGTGTGGGGTCATCCTCCCGGCGAAGAAAAAAACGGTGTTCCGCCCGCTATGGTGCATGACTGTAAAATCATTGTCAGCGGGCTAAAATACGGGAACGTCGTCGTATGCGTGCAACCCAAGCGCGGATGCGCCGGGGCGCGCTGCGACGGAACGGTATGCAAAATTCTGCACGATCCCGATATACCGCCGCCACATCAATATTTTGCAACGTACCGTTACCTGGAGCATGATTTTGGCGCCGACTGTATCGTACATGTCGGTACGCACGGAAATCTGGAATTTCTTCCCGGAAAGGGAATAGGGCTTTCTTCGGCTTGCGCGCCCGACGCCGCTATCGGAACGCTTCCCCATTTATACATTTATAATGCGGATAATCCGTCGGAAGGCTCTATTGCCAAACGCCGGGGTTATGCCACACTGATCGACCACATGCAGGTTCTGATGGTAAAGGGCGGTCTCACAAAAGACTTGGAAGACTTGGAACAGCTGTTGTCCGAATACCTGGTTGCCGCGGGAACCGATAAAACCCGGGCGCATCAACTGGAACACCTGATTGCCGACGCTTTGACAGCAACCAATATGGCCGCCGATATTGAATACGATCCCGGAACGACATTCGACGAAGTCGTCCGTAAGGCGCATGAAGCTATCTCACTGGTGAAAAACAGCCAGATAAACAAAGGGATGCACATTTTCGGAAATATTCCGGAAGGCGATGACCGCATCAAATATATTGCCGCCATATTCCGGGCCGATACCGAAAACGGGCTTGAACTCCGTTCCACCCTGTTTAAACTTATCGGATTATCTCTTGAAGACGTATTTAAGAAAACAGGGGAGGATCATCCTGCATGGGGAATGACCTGGGGACAGATTGCCGAAAAGGTGGATGACGTTTCCACAGGGTTCATTCAATCCGTCATCGACGGAAAAGAACCGACCGGCAGTATTCAATCATTGATCGGCGACAGGATCGTACATCCGGAAGAACTCGAAAAGTTTACGCTGCTTGCCGAAACCGTCGGGGACATCAACAGACGGATCTCCCAATCGGACGAATACGCCGCGATTTTACGCGGGTTCGATGCCAAATATATCCGTACAGGCCCGTCCGGTAAGGTAACACGCGGACAGTATGACGTTTTGCCGAGCGGGAAAAACTTTTATACGCTTGATATTCATCGACTGCCGACAATGGCGGCATATCGCGTAGGAGTTCGTCTCGCTGCCGCCGTGATGGAAAAGCATCAAGCCGATGAAGGCCGCCTGCCCGAAAATGTAGCCATTTACTGGAACAGTATGGACATCACCTGCTGCGACGGAGAAGGGATGGGGCAAATCATGGCGTTTCTGGGCGCGCGTCCGCACTGGTCGTCTTCCGGACGCGTCAGCGGTTTTGAAATCATACCGCCGGAGGAACTCGGACGCCCGCGCATTGACGTCACCATTCGCATGGGAGGGATCGTGCGCGACAATTTCCCCGAATGTATGTATTACATCGATGAGGTAATACGCGCGGTTGCCGGGTTGGACGAACCTCCGGAAATGAACTTCGTTAAAAAACATTCGCTCGATCAGCTTAAAAACGGGAATCATCATACATCCGGTGAATGGGAAGAAGCGACCACCCGGATTTTCGGCGCCCGGCCGGGAACCTTCATGTCGGGGGTGAACCTTGCGGTTTATGCCTCTTCATGGAAAGACGAAAAAGACCTTGCCGATATTTTCGTGTACTGGAACCAGTACGGGTACGGGGAAAGCATATACGGGAAAGAAATGCCGGAGCGCCTTGCCGGAAGCCTTAAAACGGTGGATGTCACTTTCAATAAAACCTATACGGATGAATACGATCTGTTCAGCTGTTGCGGCCATTTTGGAAATCACGGGGGAATAACCGCGGCAGCCCGTAGCATATCGGGAAAAACGGTGAAAGCATACTACGGCGATACTCGGGATACGAAAAATACAGGCGTCCGCGACCTGGCCGGGGAAGTGCGCCGTGTTGTCCGCTCCAAACTGCTCAATCCCCAATGGATTGACGGCATGAAGGAACATGGCTATAAAGGATTGGGCGATATATCCGAAAAAATCGGCAGGGTATACGGATGGGAAGCGACTACCGGGGAAGTAGACGATTGGATTTTCGATGATATCGCCCGTACTTACGTTCTGGACGACGAAATGCGCAAAGAGTTTGAGAAGAACAATCCCTGGGCGCTTGAAGAAATCGGCAGGCGATTGCTCGAAGCCGCCGAACGCGGACTTTGGAACGCAGACGAACAGGTGCTGAACGATCTGAAAAATAATTATCTGGAAATAGAAAGCTGGATTGAAGAACGCATGGGCGACTTCGAAGGCGATATACAGGGCGGAAGCATTGATATTTTTACGCCCGACGATGTTGCGGACTGGGGAAACAAAATGGAATATATCCGGAACCTTCTCAAATCTCAAAAAGATGATGCCAGGTAGCAGGATTATTTTTTACGTTTTACTGATGACTGTGCTGTTCACAGGGTGTAACCGGGGAAACCGGACAAAAGCCGAAAGTGATGCGCAGGACAGTATAAAACATCTGGCAGTCACCAATTCCGATGCATTTGAAATGCTGGTCGGATTGGGGGCGGCGGAAAACATCGTCGGGATCAACGATATATCCATGCGAAGGTCATTTTTTGATAAAAGCCGGAAATGGCCTTCGATAGGCGGGAATTGGCGAAATCCGAATGTTGAAGCAATGATCGCCCTGAAACCCGACATCGTAATAGGTTACAAAAGGTGGATTGAGCCGGAAGGCTTCGAGGACAAGCTCAAGCCTTTTCATATTTCCGTAGAGCGGGTCAGTTGTTACTATATGTCCGAATATCATTCCGATCTCTCCCTCCTTGCCTCTTTGGTCGGCAAAGAAAGCAGGGCCGACACGATGATCCGTGATTTCGACCGGATCGTGAACATGGTGAAAAACGCGGTAACGGACATGGATGTCAAAAGGAAAGCGTATATCGAGTACAGCGATTTTACCGCAATGGGCGCCGGATCAAGCAGCAACGAAATGCTCGAATTGATCGGCGCCGTCAATATTGCGTCAAAATTAGGGATTCAGTACCCGAAAGTTTCCACCGAATGGCTTCTTGAAGAAAATCCGGATGTGATCATCAAGGTCGTATCTGCCGACACGATTACCGCCTCCATGTATGAGCGAGTAGTGAAAAGGGCGGGGTGGGACAGGCTTGATGCCGTGAAGAACAGCCGGGTATATCTGATTTTACCCGAGTTGTGCGCCGGCCCCCGGGCGATGATCGGCAGTTTGTACTTTGGCAAATGGTGTTATCCGGAAAGATTCGCCTCGATCGATCCCGATTCCATACACGCTTACTGGATGAAAAGGTATTACGGGTTTTTCCCGGACAATTTTGTTTACATGGTTCACAAATGACGGCGTTGATGAGAGATATTTTAAGAACCCCGGGAAATGGCTTTCCCGCGGACATCTCGACAGGTTCGCACTCACTTTTAAAATGTGATGCTGATGTCTGCTAAAGGAATATTCACGGGAAAACCGGGGCTTTTTATCATCGTATCCGTCCTGTTGTTCATTGCCGTTATATGGTCTGCGTCTGCGGGTACGGCGGCAGTCGGCGTAAAGGATATGATGCGCGTTGCCGGATCGGCTCTTTTTCCCTTTCTGAACATCCGGGCTTCGGAATTTGCACATACCGTATTTGTTGCGTTAAGGCTTCCGCGTATTCTGATGGCGGTTGCCGGGGGCATCGGCTTTGCAGTCTCCGGCTCTGCGATGCAGGGAATTTTACGGAATCCGCTGGTAAGCCCTTTTACCATAGGCATATCATCGGCGGCAGGGTTCGGAGCCGCTTCCGCCATCGTATTGAACATGGGAGTGATCGGAAGCGCAGACTGGTTTGTGGTTACCAATTCCTTTCTGTTCGCCATGCTGGCGGCATTTCTGGTCTACGGCATCGCGAAGTTCAAGGGGGTTCACGCCGGAACCATCATTCTGTCGGGGATCGCCATTATGTACTTTTTCTCGGCCTTTACATCCCTGTTGCAGTATATTGCCGCCGACAACCAGCTAAAAGGAGTCGTTCACTGGATGTTCGGCAATTTAGCCGTTTCGAGCTATCAAAATATAATCGTTGTATGCGCCGTCCTGCTGCTCTGTGTTCCTGTGATCGTCAAGCAGTCGTGGAGTTTGAACGCCCTGGCCGACGGCGACGAAACCGCCATAAGCCTGGGAGTCAATCCGCGCCGGCTGAGGGTGATGATCCTGATCCTTTCTTCGGCGATCACCGCAATCATTATATGTTTCACGGGCATTATCGGGTTTATTTGCCTGGTGGCTCCGCACATTTCCAGATTACTGATCGGCAACGATCACCGGTTCCTGATACCCTTTTCGGCGCTGGTCGGCGCCCTGTTGCTGTTAGCTGCCGATACGGCAGGCCGCACCGTCATAAGTCCTGTTGAAATCCCGGTAGGGATCGTAACGTCCTTTATCGGAGTCCCTCTTTTCCTGTGGCTCCTGCTGAGGAAGAAAACAGGCATTGAATAGCATGAAAATATCCGTATACAATACCTGTTTCGGCTATAGCGGGGCAAATGTCCTGCATGATGTCTGCTTCACGGTGAATGACAACGACTTTGTAAGCATCCTGGGGCCGAACGGTTCGGGGAAAAGCACGCTGATCAAGTGCATGAACGGGATTCTCAACGTTCAGCAGGGGGAAATACTCCTCGGTGATCAAAATATAAAATCTTTTGACCGCCGCCATCTGGCAAGGACAGTCGCTTATGTTCCGCAGCACACCAACCATAAAAATACCTCCACTGTTTATGAAATCCTTGAACTGGGACGTTGTCCCTATATCAACTGGCGGCTTAAGAGCGCCGATCGTGACGCCATTGACAGGGTTATTGAGGATTTTCATCTTCATCAATTTGTCGACAAACCTTTTGCCCGACTCAGCGGGGGCGAGCAGCAAAAAATAAAGATCGCAAGGGCTTTGGTTCAGGAACCGCAGGTGCTTCTGCTGGATGAACCGACCAATAACCTTGATCTGAAGCATCAAGTCGAGGTATTGTCGTTACTTTCCGGTATTGTCAAAAGCAGGGGAATCACTGCCATTATGGCGATTCACGATTTAACCCTTGCCGCCCGCTATTCCTTATCGGTACTTCTTTTGAGCAACGGCAGGATCGTTGACAGCGGCAGCCCCGCCGATGTGATTCATGAACGGAACGTGAAGACTGTCTATGGCATTGATGTTGAAATTGTAAAACATAACGGATCCATATTGATCGCCTTATGAAGTTGAAAATATGTTTCCCGCAGAAGAGAATCAAAAATGTTTTGCCTTTCCTTTTTATGGAAACGCCTTTTCAAAGATGTTTTGCCCTTTCCATTTTGTGGAAACGGCTTTTCAGGAATGTTTCGCCTTTTCCATTTTGTGGAAATAGCTTTTCAAGAATGTGTTGAAGCTTCCATAAAATGGGTGAAACGAAAAATAGAAATCATATTAGGGACATGAAATAAATTTTAAAATATAAATGAGCCATACACATCGTTTTTATTATCCATTTTCTGCCATTGCAGGACAGGAAAAAATGAAGAAAGCATTAATACTGAATGCAATCAACCCCTCAATAGGCGGCGTTTTGATCAGGGGACAAAAAGGCACCGCCAAGTCAACAGCCGTAAGGGCGCTTGTCCGGTTACTCCCGGAAGTTGACGCCGTGAAATCGTGCGAATACCGTTGTGACCCTTCGGGAGTGCAAAATTTATGCTGTCATTGCGCTGCGAAGCTGAAAGCCGGTCAAAAGCTTGACGTCGAAAAAATACACATGAAAGTTGTCGAACTTCCTTTAGGCGCTACCGAAGACCGCCTGCTGGGAACCATCAATATCGAACAGGCGCTGAAGAAAGGCGAAAAGACATTCGAGCCGGGTATTCTGGCAGCAGCAAACCGCAACATCCTTTATGTGGACGAAGTAAATCTCCTGGACGACCATCTGGTTGACGTATTGCTCGATTCCGCGGCAATGGGCGCCAATCATGTCGAGCGGGAAGGAATATCCTTTTCCCATCCTGCAAAATTCATCCTGACCGGAACCATGAACCCCGAAGAAGGCGATTTAAGGCCCCAGTTGCTCGACCGTTTTGGCTTGTGCGTTGAAGTTGAAGGAATTGATGATGTCGGAAAAAGAGTTGAAATCATGGAGCGTTCCCTGCAATTTGAACAAAACCCTTCCGAATTTTGCGAGAAATGGAGGGATGAGGATCAGAAGCTCACCATGCAGATCACGCTTGCCCAAAAACAGCTTCCGGCAGTGAAATATACCGGGGAAATTCTGGAAAATATCGCTAACCTGTCTGTTGAGGCAGCAGTTGACGGCCACAGGGCAGATATCTTTATGTTAAAAACGGCACAAACCATTGCCGCTTTTCATCAACGCAATATCATTACGGATGACGACGTGAAAGAAGCAGCCGAACTTGTACTGATGCACCGTTTGAGGCGTCAGCCGTTTCAGGAGCCACAAATGAAGCATGATGCGCTGAACCGTTCTGTCGAGGAGCATACGAAAAAAAAAACGATGAACTGAAGGAGCAGAAAGGAAGAAACAGTGAGCAGCAACGGCAATCCTCGCCCGAAGAACAGCAGGAACAGGGAAACAGTGAAGATCCATCCGAAGAGGTAATATTTATTCCCGACGAACCCTATGCGCTTCAACAGATAAAAATGGAAGTCGACAATCGGGTAAAGAAGGGAGACGGCAGACGCAGTGTTGCGCTTAGCAGCGAGAAAAGGGGGAAGTATGTTTCCGACCGGATACCCGACGGACTTTCCGGTGATATTGCGTTATCCGCCACGATAAGGGCTGCCGCTCCCCGTCAAAAATACAGGAAAAAGGGAGAAATGGCTGTTTCCATTGAACCGTTCGATATTCGGGAGAAAAAACGGATGCGAAAAGTCGGCAATACCATCGTTTTTGTAGTTGATTCGTCGGGTTCTATGGGCGTATCCCGGCGGATGAAAGAAACAAAAGCGGCGATCCTTTCATTATTGATTGACGCTTATCAAAAACGTGATCAAGTTTCCCTGGTGGTTTTCAAACAAAATAGTGCGGAATTGATTTTACCGCCCACGTCAAGCGTCGAATTGGCGAAAAAAGCGCTCGAATATATTCCTACAGGAGGGAAAAGCCCGTTAAATCATGGTTTATTGACAGGCTTCCGGTGTATCATGTCCGAATTAAAAAAGCATAAGGATTGTAAGCCTCTACTCGTACTTATTTCGGACGGACGAATGAATGTAAGCATCCATAAGGATATGAAACCGTTGGATGAGGCAACCCGGATCGCTCTTCAAATAAAATCGAAGCAAATTGATTCGTTGGTTATTGATACCGAAAAAAGCTACATACGCCTCGGAAAACTCCGGGAAATTGCAGATGTAATGGGCGCCCGATACCTGAAAATCGAAGACTTGAAGGCCGGGTCAATCATCAACGCATTGGGTAAGGGACGCATTTGAAAATGCATCCCTGGGCAAGCGATCTGCACTTTTTTAAAATAATTTTCGAACTGCGTAAAAACATTGCATCATTGATCCATATCTTTGTGTCGAAATTTAAAAAAGGCATCTGTCATGGTGATAAAAATCAAGTGCGAAAACGATTATTTGATGGACATCCTGTACAAAAACCCGGATACGGACATGGGTTTGTACTTCAAGGCGTTGAAAAACGGTCAGGTGGCAGGCAATATCGTGGACAGGCACTGCTACGAGGTAGTGTTCCAGGACGAGAAGTACAGTTACCTGCCCGAGGAGAGCAACCAGATCGATTATCAGAGCTATTGCTCGCCGCTGGTGGCGCTGCATATCTGTAACGAGTTGTTTGCCCACATCCTGAAAAGCCGCGACGAGTTTGCACAAAAGGACATCAAGTGGCTGCAACGCACACAGGGCGACGTTGATACCATACCGTGCCGTATCGAGGCGCCGTCGTTTTACATCGACTCGAACTGGTTCCGTAACGGACGCTTCCTGCTGGCAAAGTACTTCGGCGGAGTGCAGGCGGAGCAACAGTCGAACCGGATTTTCAGGTTGACGATTACGGCGCCCACGATCTTCGAAGCCTTCAACCTGTTGAGCTTGGTGTCGCTGTTTACGCACATCACCAACGATTATGGCATATTCACGTATATTGACGACAACCTGGCGCAAAAGTACGGACGGGTTCTTACCAATATCCGGCATGTACCCTATTTCGTCTTTTACCTGTTCATTCTGAGGGCTATCAAGACCGAACGCCAGTTCAACGACCTCAAACCGGTATTCGAAAACTATTTGGCAGGCGAAGGTTTGCAGGCCGATCTGCAATGGCAGGGCACGGCGCAACAGCGAATACAGTTCATTTCCAAACAGCTGGAAACGGATATTCCGATTTTGGACATTGGTTGCGGCGAACTGGCCTATTATAAGAAAATGATGAAGCTTGGCTTCAAAGCGATGTACTACGCTGTGGATAACGATGAGCGCATTGAAGCGCTGAGCGGCCATATTGCGCGTCGTTACGACGAGAATAACCTGGCGTTCTTCAGCTCGCCGGATGAGTTTCGTTCGCCGGATAAACTGAATGTGTTGCTCACGGAAGTGATTGAGCACAACACCGTGGAGGATGCCAGGGCATTGATCAGACAGGCGCTTGCATATCATGTCAACAAAATGATCATCACTACGCCCAACGTGGAATTTAACCGGTTCTACAACATGGAAAGTCCGTTGCGTCACGATGATCACGTGTTTGAACCGACCCCGGCAGAGTTCCGCGCTATGATCGACGAATGTACCGCCGGACTGGCGTGTCGTGTAGAATATTTCCGGCTGGGCGACTGTATCAATGGCATTCGGCCCACCCAGGGGTGTATGATCTATTTTTGATTTTCGATGAGTTTTAAATATGGTATGGAGGATTTAAAAAAACTGAAAAACCGGATCGACTGGTTCTGTGCGAACCGGATCAATGCTTTTTCGCCGACCATCTCGCCGGCGCCGAAATCGCTGCAACGCAACGAAATCGAAAGTATTTACGAAGGTGTACGGTATTTTTTCGAGCGGGGAGTTACCGAAATCGTTGTACAGCGGAAGTATATGGGATCGTATTGCGACATCTACCTGCACAAGAACCCGGACGAGACGTATTTCGTGTCGCGCAACGGTTACAAGCTGTCGCACATCAACATCGACAGGGCCAGGGAAGCCTGTCATACACTGCATGGCCGTTTCAACTGGACAAACTTGCAAATGGCGATTATCCAGAGCGAACTGATGCCGTGGAGTGCATTGGGAAAGGGTTTGATTGAGAATGAGTTTGGCGGATATCTGAATGTGCACCTGAATCATTACGAACACCTGTCCCAATCCGGCCTGTACGCAAAGATTGCCGCAGTGAAACAGTCGCAGCCTTACCGCGAATACATGGATTACAAGGCCGCGCATACCGCAAAGGAACTCAAGGAGCATTATCCCGCACATGTTGTACGGCAATACGATTCGTTAACCGCATTCAAGGCGCTCAACCTGGAGGAATACAAGAAGTATATCGACATCTATGCCGCTCAGATCGCGCATTTTGGGGTAACCGGCGACTTGTACTTCAAGCCGTTCAATATCCTGAAAAAGATATTCGACGATGGTTCGGAACAGATCGTGAATGATAACTTGAGTTATCGCGAAGTAAATGACGATGAGTGTCTGTATCTGCCCATCGGCAATGAGGAAGAGATGAACCGTTCGGTAGAAGTCGCGTACAACTGGTTTGCACAGCTCGAATCGGAGAACGAGGAAGGTATCGTGATCAAGCCGGTACGGGCGTTCATCAAAAATCTTCCTCCTGCCTTCAAGGTGAGGAATAACCAGTATTTGGTGATGATCTACGGGATCGACTTCCGGACAAACTATGCGCACAACCTTCACAAACGGAAGATCGGACGCAAGCTGGAATGCTCGATCAACGACTGGATGCTGAACTGGGAGATGTTGAAGGTAAAATATGCGGATATCCACAAAGAGAATTATTATTTGAAGAACCTGGTATTTGACCGGATCATGGGCGAACAGGCCGAAGCCAGTCTCGACACACGACTGTGAGAAGTTAATGGGGAGATCTTTAAGGTTTTAAAATTTAGCGTAAGCGATCACGCCGAAAGTAAACCTGACCGGATCATCTTGAATCTTGAAAATCCAAATAACGATGTCTAAAAACTTGCAAATTCTGATACTGGTAGGCGCTCCCGGCTCCGGGAAGTCCACTTTTGCACGGTATTTCATCCGTACGGAGGAAAACTGGATGCGTCTTTGCCGGGACGATTTCCGCGTCATGCATTTTGCCGACGGCAACCTGTCGCACCGTGGAGAATACCTGATTGCGGAAATGATCGATTCCTCCATTGAAGCGTTGTTGCTCAAGCGGAGCAACGTGCTGCTGGACGCCACGCATTGCCGCAAGGAGTATATCGACCACTACATCGAACGGTTCAATCACCTGGCCGACATCTCGTTCAAGGTGTTCGATGCAGATGCCGCGACGCTTGCCGAGCGTTGCGAGAAACGTTTCCGGAATACGGGCAAACTGATCCCTGCGCACGTGCAGAAAAAATATATGGCGGAATTGGAAGCGCTAAAAAAAGTATTCGATTTTGCGCCACGTCCGAAAGTTGACTTCCGCGAACCTGTTGCCACCCGGAACGCCAGCCTGCCGAAAGCCATCGTGTGCGACCTCGACGGTACGCTTGCCTTGATGCATGGCCGCAACCCGTTTGATGCCACGCATTGCGACGAAGATGAACTCAATGAACCTGTGGCCGGCATATTGCGGAACTTTGCCTGCAACGGGTACCAAATCCTGCTGGTTTCGGGTCGCGAGGATTGTTATGACAAACCTACCGTTCGATTTCTTGAGAAATACTCCATTCCCTACCATCGGCTATGGATGCGGAAAAACAAGGATTTTCGCAAGGATGCCATCATCAAGAAAGAAATATTCGATGCGGAAATTACCGGCAAGTATTATGTCGAGTTCGTGCTCGACGACCGTGACCAGGTGGTTGAAATGTGGCGCAAGGAACTTCATTTGCCATGCTTCCAGGTGAATTACGGGAATTTTTAGAAGATATTGTCATTTTTTAATGATTTAACTTTTTTTTAACTAAACGAATGATTTTCGTTCAAATATTTTGTCATATCTTTGGGTCAAATTCGTTAGGAATCCAATGTGAGTTTGTAAAGACCGGTTGATAACGATTCTTTGGTCATCAAAATTTTTATATTGATTATACTGAATTCCAAAGAGGGTGGTATGATTATTCCGGGTATCACAACCCGTATTCATTAGAGATTACGTCAAATTAAATTTGCATATCACGCGCGCAAGCGCGATCTTTGCAGGATGAAATATCAGGAATGGCAAAAAAAGGCGAACCGTTTTGTGGCGATGACGGGCTACACGGAGGAAAAATTCAACGAACTTCTTCCTTACTTCAGGGAAGCGCAT
>JAISCQ010000067.1 GCA_031265445.1 Bacteroidales bacterium | reverse complement strand
ACGTACAATCCTACATTTGAATAATCAATCAATGTTGCCATTCTGCCAACACCACTCCAAACTCCTGTTGAAAGTTCCACTTCAAAAGCATATTCCGGAATAAAATTATTTCCTTTTGGACGAAACCATAGTACATCTATCTGCCTTAATAAATTATAATTTGAAAATTGTAGCTGTGGACAATTTTTTAATGTAATTAATTCATCCAGTTTTACATCGTTGAACTTTCTTGATTTATCGGGACAATAGGTCTGTACCACGTGCGAAGTACCCGTCACGGCGGCCTCGTAGAAAGCCGGCGCTGCTCTATTCCGTTCCGGGCGCCGGGTTTTCGCCGTTGTCGTTGCCGGTTCCGTTGCTCCGGTGGCGTACATAACTGTTGTTGGTGTTGCGGGCGTTTTTGTAGCCGTTGTAGAACGCGGGGTCGGTGTACTTGAAGCGGCTTACCAGCTTGTCGAGCTTGTCGTAGAGTACCGAGTCGGCGGCGGCCAGTATCTGTGCAAGGTTGCCGGTGTGCTGCTTGCGTTCGTTGACAGCCGTGCGCGGCGATACAATAAGGGATTCGTAGTCGGCGATGGCTGCATTAAGGGCTTCGCGGTCGGCATCGGTCACGCCATAGCCGGCCAGCGGCGCGGCATGGGCAACGGCTTCCCCGGCAATGTTCCTGGCCAGCAACAACGCCTGATTGCCATGCACCTTATAAAACGAGTTTTTATTTACCGAAACTTTTTCCAGAGTACGGGATTTTTACTCTCGAAGGCATAGACGTACAACGATCCGGCTACCGTGAGGCAAGCCTGTACCAGTATGTTTTCGGCGTTACTCTTTTGTGCGGTGGTTCCTTTGATGGCAACGCCCGACTGGTGGCCGGCGATGAGTTTCGTATCGGCCACGTAACCTTCCAGTTCGTCCACACCCCGGATAAAGGCCGGAATACCGGCATATACGCCCGCATGTTCGCGGCAGTAGTTCAATACTGTCTGATGCATGTTCAATTTTTCATTCTGTCTATCGGTCATAATCTTTAATATTGATTGATTGATTTATAATTTTCCTGAAATAAGACATTTGGTTATATGTTTTTGATGCACGCAAGTTACAGTTTTTTGTTACAATGATCCGAAATTGAACAAAAAAATGTGCAAAGTCGATCCATCAATTATATGATTGACTGATGTTACGCAAGGCACAGTTTAGCATGCCGTCGAAACCCGGCCAAGCCCGGAGGGGCTTGATTTGCATAACCGCGGGTCATCGACCCGCGGATCAGCCGTCTCTCCTGCGATGCTGCCTGAAAGGCAGGACGCCAAGGTGAAGATAACAGTTCTGCCTTTCAGGCAGTCGCTCAGGATACACATCCTTTCCGCGGGTTGATGACCCGCGGTTATGAAAATCCGGCTTTTCAAGCCGCCAAATCGCATCTTACATCCAGGAATTCGCATCTTACATTCAGGAATTCGAATCTTACATCCGGGAATTCGAATCTTACATCCGGGAATTCGTATCTTACATTCAGGAATTCGTATCTTACATTCAGGAATTCGTATCTTACATTCAGGAATTCGTATCTTACATCCGGGAATTCGTATCTTACATTCAGGAATTCGTATCTTACATTCAGGAATTCGTATCTTACATTCAGGAATTCGCATCTTACATCCGGGAATTCGTATCTTACATTCAGGAATTCGTATCTTACATTCAGGAATTCGAATCTTACATTCAGGAATTCGAATCTTACATCCGGGAATTCGAATTTGTTGACAGTTTCCGCAACGGTCAGGATAAAAAAAACCCCCGCCGCAACTTCCGGTCCTGGCAAGAAAAATTTTTACCGGAAGTATGCGGCGGGAGTAGAAAAATGCCTTTACTGCCTGATCGCCAAATTGTCGAAGCAGAAATAGCCGGGGGTGTTCATGCCATATGTACCGATGTCGTTGCTTTGCAGATCGAATTTAATCTCCGCCACCTTGCCCAGCGGCGATAAATCCACCGGCGTCCATTCCGTGATGATGCCGGGCGACGTGGGCGTGCGGAAGTCGGCTAAGTAAAATTCTACCGTGCCGGTTGAGACGCCGCTCTTATCAAAGCCTTCGGCGACTAATTTAAACCAGTTGCCCTCGGTGAAAGCGCTGGCAGGGTGCTCGCCGTTTTTCATGGCCAGCGCAGCATACGTATTGTTGGTTACGTAGAAATGGTCGAACACACATTCATTGTCCGTCTCCTGAGTTTCGTTCTGAAAAGAAATGATACCACGACCATCGCCCATAGCTCTCGGCTCATTATAGCCGTAGCTTACGGCAAAGGTCTTGCTGCCTTTGTAGCCGCCATCGCCGGTTACGGGATCGCTGTAGTACACGCTGCACTGGTTGGGATAGCTGGGAGTGATCATGTCGTTCCATTGCGAAATGGCAATGCCGCCGCCAGAGAAAGTATAATCATCATAATAGTAAGGATCGTAATTAAGCCCCATAAACAAGCCGCTGCCCGCATCGTCGTAATTAGAATACTTGTCGCCGGTGTAGTATGAATACAGGTTTTCGCCGCCTGCGGTAGGTCCGGCGAGATAATCGAGCACGCGCGGATCTTCGAAGTCAATGACGTAATTGTAGTCCCGGGCGCTCACGGCGAAGGTTTTGATGATCGTCGCATTTTTCCCTACTACGGTGATCGAAATATCGCCGTCTTTTTCGGCATACGTGTTTGCCAGCGGCGGAGCGGTTATCGACAGTTTTCCTCCCTGAAGGACGGCTTTCCATCCGTCGGGTTTCGTAATCACCACACTGCCTGTGCCGGACAGCGTAAAGGGATATTCCTCCGTTTCGCCGTATTTGAGGAACAGCGTTTTTCCCGCCGTTGTGGTGATCGTAAGGTTTTCGGCTTTGGGGATCACAATCACGGCGCCGTTCGCGAGGGTAAAGGTCACGGCATTTTCATCCTGCGACACATCGCTGAAAAACGATTCGCCGGCTGCTCCGGAAGCTTTCACCGGCAGCCCGTCCGCGCCGGTGACCTGCACGCCGTTCACCGTCCAGTAGCCGTCGGCGTCCACGCCCATGACAGGCGCTCTTCCCGATACAGGAAGCTTTTCCCCCTGCGCATCGGTCAGCCACGAGACCGCGTCGCCGCTGGTGATGGTCCAGTAGTACACGCCGCCTTCTTCGCCCACGCCGATCACCGGCGCATCGTTGCCGGCAACGCCCTGATGGATGGTAATGGGGTTGCCTTTGTCAAACGTGATCGTATAGCCGCCGTCGGGCGTTTCCGTCACGCCGGTAATCACTCTTCCGGCATTCAGGGCATTGACGATGGTTTGTATCGCGCCAATCTCACTGTTCATTTGATTGACTTTGTCTTCCAGCGCCTTTAGCTTTTGTTCAAGACTGTTGACGCTGTTCCGCAGGTCGCTGTCATCGTATTCCGAGCAACCCATAAACCCTGCCAGCAGCAAGGTTATACACATGATTGAAAAAATCTTTTTCATGATGGTTTAAAAAAAAATTATGAATGATGAATAATTATGAATGATGAATTTTGAATGATGAATTTTGAATTTCTACTGTCGTGTCAAGCTTCAAATGACCCTGACGGGTCGGTGCGTTGCAGTGACCTGACAGGGTCTTTACGCCTGTCAGGGTCAAACCGACCGATATTATATCGTTGACGCGACACTGCATCACCTGACTGCTTTTAAATAATCGCTGGCGGGAACGGGATGCGGGCGTAATGCCGGGAAACGCCGCACGCTCCACTCAAATACGCCGAACAGCAGGGCGGTATAAACCAGATCGCCGCCCAGCGTGTTCCGGAAAAAGGGCAGACCGGCAACGTAGCACGCCCACAGCCCGCTTGCCGTGTGCGGATACATGCCCGCCGACCACCATACGCCGAAGTTCGATACCGCAAAGAACAGCGCCGACGCCGCTACCGTCGAAAGCAGCAGGGCGGGGATGCGCACTTTCCGCAGCGTCCACAGCCCGAGCAGCGCTATCAGCACAAACGCGCCGCAGGTGAAGAGCGACCCGCTATAGAACCACACAAAGCCGTCGAAGTACCGGGCATACACCACATTGTTCAACACCAAATCGCTGATCCACATGGAGACGATGGGGATGAGAAAGGCCCAGTAGCGTTTGCTATAGTAAGCGGCGCCAAAGAGCGCCATGCCGCCGATGGGCGCAAAGTTCGGCGGATGGGGAAGCAGGCGGCTCATCGCTGCAAAAAAGACCATCAAGCTAATGACGGCAAAAGAAAGGTTGACTGTTTTTTTCATGTCACGCTATTCATTGCTATAGGCTCCCTCTTCCATTTGCTGATAACTTGGGTTGTAGCCGCAGCCTGTAACCGTCCATTTGCCGGCAGCGAGCGAGGGAATGACGTTCTTCAGCGGCTCGAAATCCTTCAACTGCGTAAAATTGCGGATCTCTACGCCGCCGGCTGACGTCAGCGCGCTGAACCCGCTCAGGTCTTTGAACGTGGCGTTGCTTGTACCGGTGATGGCGAGCGTTCCGGTAAGGCTTTGCAGTGCGGGAAAACCAATGGTTTCCAGCTTGCGGGCAGCGGTAAGCCCTGTAATGGACACGCTCCCTGTTACGCTTTCCAGTACGGGAAACGTAAGCGCAGTTATATTCGACGACGTCACGGCACAGGTGAAACCGCCCGCGAGAGCGCCCGACGCATTGGTATAGCCGGTAATCGTTTTGAGCCTGGGCAGGTTGAGCGCGGTTAGTGCGGCGCAGTTTGCAATCTGCAAGCCGCCTGTCGATTCGAGGTTGGGCAGGTTAATCGTTTGAATTGCGGCGCCCGAAGAAAAATAAATCAATTCGGTAACATGTTCCAGCCATGGGAGGTCAATAGCGGTATAATAGCTTGCCGCAACCTGTAGAGCGCCTACCGTTTTGATCCCCTGTACGGTCATGGATAAATTCGCAGTTCCCGACGGAGGCGAAGCGATATACAGGGCGCCGGGAAACAGTTCGTCGCCGGTCAATGTAAGTCCTGCCGCGGTAGTGCCGGATAATTCCAGCCTGTCCGGTTTTATCCGGCGCAAGTCTATTTCCGTAAGGCTTGTGAGCCCGGTGGCCGTGAGCGTCTTTACGCTGTTTAACGACGAGAGTCCGTTGAGCGAGGTAAGCGCGGCGGCGCCGTCGAGGTTCAGTACGCCGACGGTTTCCACCGCAGCGAAGGCGTCGAGGGATGTAAGCGTTGCCGACTGTATCCGGAAGGTATTCCCCACGGTTTTCAACAGGGGGAATTGAAGGTTTGCCTGAGCGGCGACATTCGCTACGGTAAGATTAGCCGTAACCGATGTCAGCCTGGGAAACCGCACGGAAGCAAGTACCGTTGAGGGAGGGAGCGTAAGGGTTTCGACGGTTTCCAATTCGGGAAAATTGATCTCATCGAGCGCGGCGCAATTGCTCATGCTGATCGTGGCGACGGTTTCCAATGCGGGGAAATTCACTTTGGCAAGCGCGGCGCCGTCGAGGTTTAGGGCGCCGACGGCTTCCACCGCAGCGAAGGCGTCGAGGGAAGTAAGCGCTGCCGACTGTATCCGGAAGGTATTCCCCACGGTTTTCAACAGGGGAAATTGAAGGTCTGCCCGAGCGGCGACATTCGCTACGGTGAGGTTAGCCGTCACCGATGTCAGCCTGGGAAATCGCACGGAAGCAAGAACAGTGGACGGAGGGAGCGTGAGCGTACCGACGGTTTCCAATACGGGACAGTTTATTTCGGCAAGCGCGGCGCAACTGCTCATGCTGATCGTGGCGACGGTTTCCAATACGGGAAAATTCACTTTGGCAAGCGCGGCGCAGGTACCCACGCTCATCGTGGCGCTGACGGTTTTCAATGCGGGAAAAGCTATTTCCGTAAGCGCTGCGCAACTGCTCACGCTTATTGTGTTGGCGGTTTCTACTGCGGAGAAATCTATTCCGGAAAGCGCGGCGCAGCTGCTCAGGGTAATCGAGGTGCTGGCTGTTGTCAATGCCGGAAAAGCTATTTCGGGAAGCGCGGCGCAGCTGCTCACGCTTATCGCGCCGGATGTTTCCACTGCACGGAAGTCTATTTCCGTAAGTACGGCGCAGTTGTTCAGGGTGAATGAGGCGACGCTTTCCAGTTTGGGCGCCGCGATATGTTCCGCCTTGTTGATGTAGGTGACGGCAAACGCACCATCCACGGAAGTCAATTCCGGAAGGCTCACTGCCGTCGCTTCCCGCCAGTAGGAAAGCGTAAAGCTCCCGCCCACCGTTTGCAACGCCGGCAACTCGAAGGCTTGCAGGTTTTGCGCCCCGCTGCTGCGTCCCTGTACGAGCACGTTTTCGATCACCTGTTGCAGTTTCGGAAAATTCAGGGTCTCCAGCGAATCCGCATAGTATATCCGCAATCCCTTGTCTACGGTCGTCAATTCGGGGAAGTCGAGCGTCCCGACGAGGGTGGCCTGGTCGATATTCATGTCCAGACGCACCGCCGCGAGCTTGGGAAAGCTGACCGTTTTCAGCTTTTTCGACCGTATCGTCAGGTCGCCTGTTTTCTCGATGTTATCCGACAGTCCTGCGAGGTCTTCTCCGGCGTAGGTAGCATTGACCGTGATGCCGCCGGTGATGACTTTCAGTTTTCCTGCCAGCGGCGCCAGCGAATAGACGGTATCCTGTCCGGCATCCACGCCCACCGTAAGGACTCCCTTGATCTGTTCGGCGTCCGGGTCAGCCGCAAAAGCGTCCACATCGGCCTGGGTAAGCAGCGTCACGTCGCCGTCGCGCGACACGATATTCCGTTCCACGCTGTAGGCGTACGTGCTTTTCGCGCCGTTACAGGCGGTTACGGTAAAGGTTTGCGCCGCATCCCAGTCGGTAATCGCAGCGGGGTCGGGCGCAATGGTGGCGTTTTCGCTCAGCGTAACCGTCGCCGCCGCCCCTTCCAGCGAAAACCGTTCGGGAGCGGTAATCACCAGTGCAT
Organism: Bacteroidales bacterium; assembly: GCA_031265445.1. Classification (GTDB taxonomy): domain Bacteria; phylum Bacteroidota; class Bacteroidia; order Bacteroidales; family UBA4181; genus JAIRLS01. Next base: position 9,818 of record JAISCQ010000067.1, on the reverse strand, counting down.
CGGAGATAATCGCCGCTTTCAGGGTCACGCCGTTTTTCACCAGCGTGAAAGCGACAATGCTGTTGTCGCCGCCCGCAAACGGGCTTTTTTCTTCTTCTTCTTTCCTGTCGCATCCTGCAACAAATACCGCTGCCATGAACAGCAGGCAAATTCTTCGTATTATATTCTTCATGTTTTGATTTATTTTTTGGTATCGGGAAATTTATCGTTACCCATTCATCACTAATCACTAATCACTATCACGGGTTTTGTCCATTTGCCATCCTTCAAATCCTGCCAGGTGGGGTTGTAGCCATTGTTGGCGGGCGTTATCCATTTTTCCTGCGGGAGGGTTTTGAAGAGCTCCTCCAGTCCTTGATAATCTACCAGCGCCTTGTTCCCTTTAACTTCTATCGATCCCACGCTGGTAAGCGCTGCAAAGCCGTCAAGGTTTTTCAATCGATTGTTGTAGTCGAATGAGCTTGTTGATTCAAGAGTCAGTTTTCCGCCTACGGCTGTCAATTCGGGGAGTTCTATTCTTTCGAATCCCTTGAAAGGCACGGAGGAATAAGTATGACCGGTATGAAGATTCAAGTTTCCACCCACGGTTTTCAGTTTGGGGAAACTCAGGATGTCCACGCTTGCCGTTTGAGCCTCAAAGATGATGTTGCCGCCCACGCGTTCCAGCTTGTCGAACGTGATATCGGTAAAGGTTTCGGGGGAGCTGGACATGTAAGTAAAGGAAATCCTGAAACTGCCGCCTACTTCTTCCAGATCCGAAACGCTAAAAGCACGGGGATATTGCGCATTACCTGTCGTTATGTAAAAGCCCCTTCTTGTTTTGCGGATGCCGCTTACATGTACTTCCAGCGCGCTCATCGACTGAACGAATAGCGAGTCTATTTCGCTAAAGCCTTCCAATTGCGGGATTCTCGTCGGCATGGGGCTGGCGTTTACCATGCTGATGAGCAGTGCGCCGAATCGCGTATTGTCGTCGCCGATAAGTTTTCCCGTACCGGCGGCAGTTCCCGACAGGCTTAACGTACCGATGTTGATTCCTCTGACGTTAATTTCCGAAGGCGCCGGAGAACCCGAGACCGTAAGGCGGTCAATGCGCTGTACGGAGGTGGAAAATTCTACCCTGTCCAACTCTTTCAGGTTATTCAGCGTCACGGCGCCGGCGGTCTGCAATGACGAAAAACCGGCAAGGCTGTTCACCGGCGGGCTTTGGAGGTTGAAGACGGTTACGTCGGTAAGCTTCGGGAACGTCAGTATGCTCAATACGCTGCAAGTGGCTACATAGATTTCGTCCGTCTGCTTCAGCGCCGGCAGTTCCAATTCCGCCAGGGCATTCAGTCCGGTGAGGTAAACGCTCCCCGTCACCTCTTCCAGCAGGGGCGCGTAGATCAGCGACAGCTTGCTCATGGATGTACATCTCAAACCGGCTGCCTTCTTCAATTGAGGGAGGTCTATCTTCGTTACAGTCGGGAAAGCGCTTACGGTGATGCTGCCGGTTTCTTCCAGCGCAGGCAGGGAAACTTCATCCAGCGAAGTAAGGGAAGCGTTGGGGGTGGTAAGCGTCAGCGCGCCGCCGATATGTTGCAGGCCGGGCAATTGCAGTTGAAACAGCGGGCAGTTCAAGCTAAGCTGTTTCGTCACGCCGGCGAGTTCGGGCAGTTGAACAATTATCGTAGCGGGATTTTGCAGGACGATCGCTCCGGCGCTTTTCAGTGCGGGCAATGCCACCGTTTCCAAATACGGCGCGGCGCCTGTCTGCAACGTGCCTCCTACGTGTTCCAGCGCCTCCAGTCCTGTCAGTCCGGCGCCGGCAAAGGTTGGATTCACCGTAAGGTTGTATACCACTTCCTTCAGTCCTGCCAGCGGCGCCAGCGAAGTAATGGTGTCAGTCCCGACGGCGCGTCCGACGATCAGGTTGCCCTCAAGCAGGGTCACGCCCTGTTGCCCGAAAGCGTCCACTTCGGCTTGCGTATAAAGCAGCACTGTGCCGCTATAGGCAACGCCGCTGTGCGTCACCGTATATGTATATTTCGTCTGCGCGCCGTTGTGGGCGGTCACGGCAAATTGCTGTTCCTCGTCCCATGCGGTTACGGCGGCGGGGTCGGGATAAATTGCAGCATTTTCGCTCAGCTTCACGGTTGCCTTTGCCTGCATCAGCGAAAAGCCTTCGGGCACGGTAACGGTGATTTCTTCGCCGACAATGGCGGCATGGAACACCGCGTCGCCCTGTTGCAGGCTAAAGGCGGTGATGTAACTGTCTTTCCCCGTAAAGGGGTCTTCTTCTACTACTTTATTGTCGTTGCAGGCGGCAAAGGTAAATACGATTGCCGGCAACAGTAAAATCAGCGTATTTTTAAGTACTGTTTTCATATTATATTTATTGGTGATGATTGATGATGATGATTCAAAAGTTTGGTTTTTATATTTCCTGCAGGATTTACGGTTTTATCCATAGACAAAAGCATATTTCCGACAGGATTTGCGGTTTTATCCATGGACAAAAGTATATTTCCGACAGGATTTGCGGTTTTATCCATGGACAAAAGTATATTTCCGACAGGATTTGCGGTTTTGTCCATGTACAAAAGCATATTTCCGACAGGATTTACGGTTTTGTCCATGTACAAAAGCATATTTCCGACAGGATTTACGATTTTATCCATGTATAAAAGCATATTTCCGACAGGATTTACGATTTTATCCATGTATAAAAGCATATTTCCTGCAATATTTGCCAAAACCAAAAGTTTGGTTTTTATATTTCCTGTACTATTTACCAAAACCTGTCTACGGAGATTGTTTATTATTCAAATGAGATCGAAATGAGGTTGCGGTTGCACCCCCTCGCCGGTTCGCTTATTCAACAAAATTCAAATCATACGGCATTTTCGGTTCGGTGGATATTTCGCCCACGTTCTGGGTCATGGCGTTAATGGCGGTATGCACCTTCACGAAGTCGACGTATTGCAGGCTGGCGGGCGAGCCGTCGACCTGTATGGCGTCTTCAATCCAGAAGTGTCCGGTGACCGGTCTGATCGGACTGCTGTTGATGCCGTCCACATAGCCCCAGTCGTAACATGAAGAGTAGGAAAGGCCGGCTTCAAGTACCGTCGAAGCCAGGCAGGTACCGGTGAGCGTGTAATAATCTTCTGTGATAATTCGGGGATAGGGGCCCGTGGTTACCGCTCCGGATTTTCCTGTATTGTCTGTCCACGTCACCACGGAAGAGCTGGCGTCTTTCGGCTTGTAGTAAGTACAGGCGTAGCGCTGCTTAGTTGCGGGTTTGCCGGTTTCGCTGCCTTTAAGTTCATACCACGTGTCGTCGGGCAATCCGTTGCCGTTTTCGTCCTGCATGACCCACACGATGCCGGATTCGCACCAGTTTTGACCAAGCGGATTGCCGTTGATTTGCAGGTCGGCTTTGTCCGGTTCGTTGCGCACGCTGTGGTCGAATCCTACAATGTAGTAACCGCCAAAGGCGCCGATCATGTACATGCCGTCCGCGCCGGCGTCGCACCATTCCTGCAGATCCTTCAAGGCGCTGACGATGGTCATGCCTGTCATCGAGCCGATATACCGCCCGGGCGCGGGGATATAGTCAAAAGCGTTTGTGGCATGTTTTTTCACGCCGTTCGTGCGGCGGAAAGCGCCTTCAGGCGGAGTGCAGGTTACTTCCACTTCGCCCGTGGCGCCGGTCGATTGTTCGGTTACGGTAACCAGGCAGGTTCCCTGCGCTGCGGGCGAGAAAGTGAAATATTCGCCGGTAGCTGTCTGCGTCACGCCGTCCACCGTCCATACAAACGTGGTGGGATGGTCGATATTGCGAATTACCGGCGCAAGGACGAGCGACTTGCCTGATGGGACGGTCATTGTCCGCCGTTCGGCGGTGTTGGAGGCGACGCGGTAGCGCCCGTTGTCGAAATAGAGTTCGGGCAGCGGCTCGGGCATCACCGTGATGGCAACAGTTTTCATGTCCTGCCCTTCGTCGGTGGTTACTTTCAGCGACAGCGAATAGTCGCCCAGTACCGTTTGGTTGAATGTGTACGTGGCGGTTTCGCTCACGAGTTTGCCGTTAAGCCGCCACACGTAGACGGCATCCTCGGCGTCGCTGACTTCGGCGACAAACACCCTGTCAATGCCGGAAAAAGCGATCGTAGCGCTTTCCAGGGTAATCTGCGGCGGGAGCTTGTTGAACACCGAAATTTTCACCTGCTTCTCTGCCGAGCCGTTTTCAGCATCCACGCGGAAGTTCACGAAGTATTCGCCCAGTTTCCCGGCGACAAAAATAAACTGTGGCTCGACGCCGACAATCTTCCCGTCGATTTTCCACGAGTAGACGGGGTTTATCGCATGGGTCACCGTAACCGAAAGGGTGATATTCGTCCCTGTCTTCACTTGATACTCTCCCGACGATCCGGATGTGAACTCGATCTCGATCTCGGGCTTTTCCGGGTCTGCTTCCGGGACATCCTCATTCTTACACGAAAATAACATCCCTGCCAGCGCATACAGGCACAGGACGGATTTCAACAGATTGGTCTTCATTTGCTGTTTTTATAATTGATTATTCCAACTCAACTGAACAGCCTTCGCGAATGATAAAAAAAGGAAAAACAGATCATAGACAGAAACGCCGAAGATCCTGCTTGAGTCCAATGTCTTATTCCGCGAAGACTTGAATCGATACGCGCTTTGGCAGGTCTTCTGACTTGCTCCATCTTCGAGCGCCCTTCCCGGGAAAGGTAAGAGGATTCTTCACTTTCCCAGTGGATTTTGAGTATTGCCCAAAGATTTTTGGCGGAGCTTACAGCAGCGGGTCTGTTCAGGATTTGCACCTGATTCCCTTTTCATGTATCATTCCGAACGAAATGATGCACACCAAAACTTGCGGCAAAGGTAAGGCAAGTTTTTGAAAAGAACCAAATTTTTATTTGGCGAAATTGATCCGCTGCCGGTAAAAAAGATTGAAACGCAGGTTGGCAGGCCATTTTCAGGAGGATGTTCATGACTTTCCCCAAAATGTGAATAACTATCATTTGAAAAAATATTTTCTGTCGGAAGTATTCCGTTGCTTTGCACCGACATTCGGTTCTCCTTTCTACCCGACGGTAGCGGAGATTAAAAGGGAATCCTGTGAAAATCAGGAACTATCCCCGTAGCTGTAAGTTCTATAAAAGGCGGTTTTATCCTTAATGCCACTGAAGGCGGAAGCATTGAAAATTGATGGTAAGGCGAATCATTTACTTTCAATTCAATTTCAATTTCCACTTTGGGAAGGCCAAACCGTCCGGAACAAGTCAGAAGACCTGCCGGTGTCGCCATTGGAGCTTTCGGGTGAAAAGCAAAACGGATACCTGTCCTTCCTCTGCGACTCGTTTTTGTTTTTGTCTCCTCCCGCAACTCCGTTTTCTTATCGTTATCATTAAATAATCAAATTTTAAAAAGATGAATGAAGAATTTCATTTCAAACAAATCGTCAAACGAAACGGCGATAAGGTCGATTTCAAACCGGAAAAAATAGAGCAGGCCATTTTCAAAGCCATGCGAGCGATGGGCAAGCCCGACCGCAAACAGGCTAATGCGCTTACCGCAGCGGTAATGAATGTGCTTGCCGCAGAAAACGGCGCGATGCCTCATGTGGAGAACGTACAGGATGTGGTCGAAAAAGTGCTTTACAGGCACGGCGATTTCGATCTGCTGAAAATCTATATGCTGTATCGCAAAAAACACGAGGAAATCCGTCAGTCGAAGCAACTCTTTACCAACCTGGATGTGATCGACGACTATCTCGACATGGAAGACTGGCGCATCAAAGAAAGCGCCAACTCGGCCTATTCGCTGCAGGGGCTTAACCAGCATATTTCGACCATTATCACGTCGCAATACTGGCTGAACAGACTGTATCCCGACCATATCGCGAAAGCGCACAAACAGGGCTATATCCATATCCACGACCTCGGCTATTTGAGCATTTATTGCGTGGGCTGGGATCTGAAAGACTTGCTGTTAACAGGTTTCAAAGGCGTGCTGGGTAAAACGGAAAGCAGGGCTGCCAAACATTTCCGCACGGCATTGGGGCAGATCGTCAATTTTTTCTACACCATGCAGGGCGAAGCGGCGGGAGCGCAGGCTTTCTCGAATTTCGACACATTCCTTGCCCCTTACATCCGCCATGACGGGCTCTCCTACGAGCAGACGAAGCAGTGCCTGCAGGAATTTCTGTTCAACATCAACATCCCGACAAGGGTGGGTTTTCAAACACCGTTTACCAACATCACCATGGATTTGACGGTTCCGGATTTCCTGAAAAACGAACCCGTGGCCTGGGGCGGGGAGATACGCGAGGAGGTATACGGCGATTTTCAGGCGGAAATGACACTTTTAAACAGGGCTTTTGCGGAAGTAATGCTGGAAGGCGATGCCAACGGGAGCTTGTTTTCGTTCCCGATACCTACTTATAACATCACGCCCGATTTCGACTGGAACAACCGCGAATACGACGGCATTTGGGAAATGACCGCCAAATACGGCATCCCGTATTTCTCCAATTTTGTTAATTCGGACATGAAGCCCGACGACGTCCGCAGCATGTGTTGCCGTTTGCGGCTGGACAAAAGGGAATTGAACAGGCGGGGCGGCGGCCTGTTTGCATCCAATCCCCTGACAGGTTCGGTGGGCGTGGTTACCATCAACTTGCCGAAGCTCGGTTATGAAGCCTCTTCGGAAGAAAGCTTTTTCCAACGGCTCGAAAACATCATGACCCTGGCAAAGGACAGTTTGGAAATCAAGCGCAAAACCATTGAAACGTATACGGAGAGGGGGTTGTACCCGTATTCGAAATTCTATCTGCGGCATGTTTACCAGCGGTTTAAAAGTTACTGGAAGAACCATTTTTCGACCATCGGGATGAACGGGATGAACGAATGTTGCCTGAATTTCCTGGGCGTGGACATTGCCCACCCCGATGGACAGGCGTTTGCCAAACGGGTCATGACGTTCATGCGCGATATCCTGGTGGAATTTCAGGAAGAAACGGGAAACATCTTCAACCTCGAAGCCACTCCCGCCGAAAGCACGGCCTATCGTTTCGCAAGGATAGACACGGTGCAGTATCCCGACATCATCACCGCCAACCACCAGGCGTATAAGAACGGTGCAAGCCCGTACTATACCAATTCATCGCACCTGCCCGTAGGTTATTCCGATGATGTTTACGAAGTGCTGACCCTGCAGGATGAATTGCAAACGCTATACACAGGCGGCACGGTGCTGCATCTGTTCACAGGCGAAACCGATATGTCGTCGGCATCGGCTAAAAACCTGATCCGCAAAATCACCGGCCGTTTCCGCTTGCCGTACATCACCATTTCGCCTACGTTCAGTATTTGTCCATCGCACGGCTACATTGCGGGCGAACATTTCAATTGCCCGAAATGCGATGCGGAAACCGAAGTGTACAGCAGGATCGTCGGCTACATGCGTCCCGTGAAACAGTGGAACAACGGGAAACAGCAGGAATTTAAAGACAGGAAACTGTTTCGGGTCGATTTCTCGGAAAAACCGCAGAAAAAGGTCGGAGAAAAGGCGGAAACAAATGTTGTGTCGGAAATAACGGCGTGATGCTTACCCGAAGACCTGTCAGGTTTTTAAAAACCTGACAGGTCTTTAAATTCAAATTCATGCGGATTGCTTCGTTAACCAGACAAAGCCTTGTCGACTGGCCGGGAAAAGTTGCTGCCGTGGTTTTTACCAGGGGCTGCAATTTCCGTTGCGGATTTTGCCATAACCCATCGTTAGTGTTGCCGCAACTGATGAATAGCGAACCCGATATTCCCGAAAAGGAAATATTCGATTACCTGGAAAAAAGGAAAGACTGGCTGGACGGCGTGGTGATCACAGGCGGAGAACCGACTGTCCACAAGGATTTGGATATATTTCTGCAAACCATCGGGAAAATCGGAATGGCAATAAAACTTGACACCAACGGAACAAATCCCGAAATATTGGAAAGCCTGTTTCACCGTAATTTAGTGGATTTTGTAGCCATGGATATTAAAACGGTCCTTTCCGAAAAGCATTATGCGCGAATTACCCCGAATATCAGTCGCGTGCAGGTAGAAAAAATGATACGTTCCGTACAGCTCATCCGTCAAAGCGGCGCAGGATACCAATTCCGCACCACGGTCATTCCCGGTATTCATTCGATGGAAATAACGGAACAGTTAACATCCCGATACCGGGATGACCCGTATGTGTTCCAGCCCTTCAAACAATCGGGCATTGACGGGATACTTTCCGATTATATCCATTCAACACATATATGACAACCGGATATGACGGATTATTTTGTTCAATAGAAGCGATTATTGATTACATCAGGCTCCGGAAGTTTCATCCAGATCAATGGATTGCGTATCGGCACATTGCGCAATACTTCGTCCGTCTGAGGATCGTGGTCAAGCCGTGCCCAAAGATCAAACCAATCCTGCCGGTTGAACGTTACCGCGCCGAAAATCAGATACGGTTGCGCCGTCGGCCATTCGTCCCACCAGAGCACATCCTTGCCGTGCGGCCATTTGTCCTTATCGGCCGTGTACGGGTACATAAATTCGATGCCTTTGGCAATGTTCCGGCCTTTGGCGGCGGTAAAGCTCCACAGATCGTTATCATTATCCGAAAGTATCCGGCAAAGAACCGTCATCGCATCGAGGTTGAAGAGCGAATAACCGTAAGGTTTGGTACGGCCTAACTCGCGCGGAAAGCTGCCGTCGTCGGCCATTTGGCCCGGCAGCAGCACTTCCCTGTAGCGGTTACGGCACATTTCGAGAATCTGCCGATTGTCTGTGAGTTTGGCAAACGAAGCTACCTGCATCGCCCAGCAGGTGGCGTGGTTGTTGGCAGCGTTTTTTTCCTGTTCGCTGTACGGGTGTGTCATCAGCCAGTCGAGGTAATCGGCAAACCACCGGCGGACGGCATCCCATTCGACAGCGTCAACGCACGAGGCATATTGTATTTGAAGCAACGCCTGCGCCACTTCCATCAGATGAATGGTATCAATGATACCTGTTCCGCGCCCTGTAACCCGTCCTTTAATCGCTTGGGCATAGAGCAGGTTGGGGTTCATGAAGGTAGCAGTATCCGTAAACCACGCCTTGGCATGAATCATCACCTGCTTGGCGTATTTCTCATCGCCGGTGAGCAGGTATGCCGATGCCATCGCCCCTGCAATTCGGCTGAAGCGCACCATAGCATGACGATGCGCCACGAAATTGCCGGGATTGCTTTCGCCGTCGCGTTGGACGTAAGGGCCGTCCGGGTTGGCGTGATCGGGCCACCAGTAGTCGCCCTCGGAATAGAAGTCATGGAGGCCGCCTGCACTGCGGTCACATGTGTGCGCGACAACGGTTTCAGGCTTTGCTTCAAGCCATCCGGCGACCTGTTTCAGTATAAGCGGTTTGAGAACGGCAGCGGTTTTATCCTCCCATGTTTGCCCGCAAGAAGATAAGATCATGAGAAGAATTACTTCCAAAACTCTGACTACTGTCTGTACTGTCATGATGCTATCGAAATAAACAGGTGTTTGTGCGCTTCCGGTATCACATCGTCAGTCATGTACCCTGCTACGCTGCTCGCAACAAGCTTTCCCTGCACAGCAAAGCATCACAGAAATATGATTATATGTTTGAAACTGCAATTCATTGGCGCAAAGATAGCATGAAACCCTCAAATTACACACAAACGGATAAAAATTAACGGGCAGCCTCGTCGGCAGTTCGTTCAGGGAAAGAAACTAAACCCGATATTTTCTTACCTTTAAAGTT
>JAISCQ010000040.1 GCA_031265445.1 Bacteroidales bacterium | reverse complement strand
ATAAATGATATTGAAATATGACAAACAGCATGGCATTGTTGGACAGAGGCATGAGATGCCTCAACAACGAACTGGGAATACTCAATGCGGAACGATTTGTAGCATTGCTTTTACGGGAGCCTTTCGACTATACCGAATGGCGGCGGAACAATCTGTTTGCCGGCATGAGCCTTGACGAAATTATAGACGAAGCCGACAGATACTGCAAAGAAAATACGTAACTGCATTTTTCCCCGAACGATTACGCATAAGCGTGTAAACCGATAATAAAAAGGTTTACACGTTTTTTTTATTGTCGTCACACGCCGTACTGCGCTGCGACGCGACGCGACATGGAGACGCGATGCATCGCGTCTCTACAGCGCAGGGTCAAAATCCCGCAGGAATGGCATCAAAATATATTTTTTAATTACATTTGTAACCCGCTTCAGTTGATTTCCGTATAAAATGAAGCGATAACAGATCATCCATATTCAATGATTTCATTATGTCATACATCGAAATACAGACCACCCAAAATATTCATCTGGAGTACGAAACGGCCAGTATCGGCGAACGCTTTGTTGCTGCGATCCTCGACAGGCTGGTATTGTACTTCTGGCTGGTGATCTGGGCTTTGCTGATCAATATGTACGATCTGGGCTTTTCGATATGGCTGGCGATCATCATCCTTGCGCCTTATCTGTTTTATTTCCTGCTGTGCGAACTGCTGTTCAACGGGCAAAGCCCGGGCAAACGGATCATGTCCGTCCGCGTAGCAAAGATCGATGGTACCGTACCTTCTTTCGGCGATTATTTTCTCCGGTGGATTTTCCGCCTGATAGACAATGCCGCTGTAGCGATTGTTTGCATGATGTTTACCGTCAGGTGCCAGCGCCTGGGCGACCTGGCGGCAAAAACCTGCGTGGTACGCACCAAAAGCAGCGCAAAATTAGTGAAGGTTCCGGAAGTTTCGCCCGATTACCATGTAAGATACGATACGGCGACACTGCTCAGCGACCATGATGCGGCTTTAATCGCACAGATCATTTCCAATCCTGTCACCCTCCGGAATAAAGTCGGCCTGAAAAAATTAGCCAACAAGGTGAAAACGATTACCCAAACCTCATCCGACGCACATGACCTTATTTACCTGAAAAGAATCTTGGAGGATTATCGTTATTTGTCGGGCAAGCTGTCGTAAATCTCCTCCATATCCCCGCCGGTTCAAATCAATGATCTTTCTGTCATGCTGTGCCGCGAATGAAGTGGAACCGCTCAATACTGCTTTCCCTTCGCAGTTATTAAAAATTGTACAAAACGCATAAAATCAGAATAAAGCACAGCAGCTTATTCGAATAAAGCACATCGTACGTCATTTATCCATTTACCAATCCATCAGTGAGCGATTACATCCCGTATTTTTTCATTTTTTCGTACAATGTCGAACGGTTAATCCCCAGTTTCCGGGCGGCGTCGCTCACATTTCCGGCGCTGTAGCGCAAGGCTGCCTGTATGATATGCCGTTCGTTTTCTTCGAGATTAAAACTCTCCGGGGCGGATGCCGGCGCCGTTCGCCTGTCTTCCGGCGTAATCCCGTCAATTGTGTCGCTGTCGGCAAGGATAACGGCTTTTTCAATGGCGTGTTTCAATTCGCGGATGTTTCCGGGCCAGTTTCCGCGGGTCAGGCTGGCGATGGCCGCATCCGAAAGATGTATGTTTTTAGCGTATTTGAGCTGATACCGGTCGGCGAAAAAATGGGCCAGTCCGGGGATGTCCTCCCTCCGGCTGCGCAAGGGAGGAATTTCGATCACAATGGTATTGAGGCGGTAGAACAAGTCCCTACGGAAGCGTCCTTCGTCCACCAGGCGATGTATATCCGCATTGGTGGCGCAAACCAAACGGACGTCTACATTTACGGGATGAAGCGCCCCCAGCGGAACGATCTGCCTGTTTTGCAGCACGGCCAGCAATTTCTGCTGCATCGCCGGCGAAAGGTTCCCGATCTCATCCAGGAAAAGCGTACCGCCCGACGCCAGTTCGAAACGTCCGGCTTTGCTGGTTTTGGCGTCGGTAAAAGCGCCTTTGCGGTAACCGAACAGTTCGCTCTCGAACAGCGACTCGGCGATGCTGCCCATGTCGATCGCCACGAAAATATCAGTCCGGCGGGCAGACAGGCGGTGTATTTCGCGTGCCAACACTTCCTTTCCCGTTCCGTTTTCGCCCAACAGCAGCACGTTGGCGCCGGTGGGCGCTACTTTTTCGATCATTCGGTACACTTCGGCCATAGCCGGCGAAACGCCGCGGTAAAATGCATGCTGCCGGTCGATGTCACCTGCAAGGTGTTCCTGCTTCTGCTGCAGCGTGTCGATTTTGCGTCCGGAGCAATGCAGACGGTATGCGCTTTGAATGGCGGAAAGGATCTTTTCGTTGTCCCACGACTTGAGGATAAAGTCGACGGCGCCGTTCTTGATTCCCTGTACGGCCGGCTCCACGTCGCTGTACGCCGTGATGAGCACTACCGACGGCGCCGGTTTGCGCTCGAAGATACGCCCCATCCAGTACAGGCCTTCGTTGCCGGTGGGCGTTTCCGTACCGAAATTCATATCGAGCAGCACCAGGTCGTATTCGCATGTATCGAGCTGGCGCAACAATCTTCGCGGGTGACGGAGCGTATCGATATGTCCGAAAACATCGCTCAGCAACATCCGCAAAGCAATCAACAACTCCTCGTTGTCATCAACGATCAATATGGAACCGGTCATGTGCCTGAAATTTTTTATCCCTGCAAACTTTTTACCCCTGTACAGGCGTTATTCTATCAGCCACCGTTTTACGCCTTTTTCTGTCTGTGAAAATTCCACGCCTATTTTAACCGTTTTCCTGTGATCGGCGGAATACGGGATCGCGTAATCCCTGCTGTTGATTTGTGCAAGGGCGGCTTCGGCAGTGGCGTTGCTGTCCATTTTGAACTCGAAGACGTAGATGTTGCCGTCGGTTTTTACTATGGCGTCGGCCCGGCCTTTACTGTTTTTTACTTCGGTTTGCGCAAACTGTCCCATCAGCGTGAACAGCAGATAAAAAACATGCTGATAATACTGTTCGTCGCGGTGTTTCCGCTTGATTGCATTATAGGGAATATCGGCAAAAAACGCTTTTAAGGAGGTCATAAAACCTTCGACATCGTTTTTCATCAGCTGTCTTAAAAAGCCGGTTACCGAAAATTTACCCGTGGCAACCGGCGCCAGCACATACGCGGGCAAAAGTTCGTTCA
>JAISCQ010000039.1 GCA_031265445.1 Bacteroidales bacterium | reverse complement strand
CAACTTATAATGGCCTGTGCTGTACTAATTCCGGACTGTTCATATATGCGAACATTTGATACGGAATGATCCTGAGCCAGTGAGATGCGGCAAAATAATAAACCGTATAAAAGGATTTTCTTTTTCATGGTACTAAATCATTTGTTATTTTTGATTGCCAATGCCAAAATGAGTTACGGCTGTATCGATCGTATCCCATAATATTATTTGATTTAACATTTGCCTCACATCCTGTTTCCTGGTCATCATCTCCACAAATCCCCAGTTCCTTTCCAATATGAGGCAACCCGAGATTATGACCCAATTCGTGAGCAACCGTAAAATGATCTGCAGAAGGACTGATAAAACACGCGCTTCCGTTCGCGATGGCAAAACCATTAACCCCAAACGATAGGGCATAAATATGATGTCATAAACCCCTGGTTTCGACATCTTTCCGAGTTGGTATAGTCTAATTAATACATTTTTATAATCATCTTTGTCGCTTTCATTTACCTGATTTCCTGTAAGATACTGTTTTACCCGAGCTGCTGATATCTTCAAATTTTGAACTGCTTCCGCAATATTATGATCTGTTATCAATACTTCTTTTTCTCCTTCTTTGTCTTTCTCCCCTTCCCATGTGAATTTAAGCTTGTATTTGGCATAGTTGAACATGCCCGGCATGTACGTCCATCCCGTATCGGTGAACACGCCGTTGCCGCCGCTGTCAAACAGCTGCTTCACGATCAGTTCGTACTCAATGCCCGCCAGTCCGCTGTGGCGCGGCGTCCACTGGAACAGAAGGTTCAGCGGGTCGCGCAGCGTGACGTTCTCTTTGTTGAACGGCTGGCTGAGCTGCGGCGGCTTCTGCACGGCAAGCCACGCCGCGCCGCACCCCTGCTGCGAGATGAGCCGGCCCGTGCTGTACTCGACGACTTCAAAGCAGAATTGCAGCATCCCTTCGGGAAGACGTCCCTCGCCGCGGTAGCTCTGCATCCCCACGCCCTGCGAACTCAGCGCCGACGGCTCGAAATAGGGCGCCAGCTCCTGCTGCGAAAGCCGGTACGGGATGTGCGGGTCTATGGTGATGGGCGCAAAGACAGCCTGCGGAAGCGTCTGTATGGTAAAGCCCTGTCCCCTGACGGTGAGCCGGAGACGCACGTTGAGGCCGGGACGGTTGGCGTCGCGGTTGATGAGCGTTACCGACACGTGCTCGCGCGCGCCCTGTGCATAATCGCTTAAATAGAGGCTGTAGGGCGGTATCAGGTTGGTGGACACCTGCACCGGATACGTGGCCGTCTGCGCAGGACAGGTGAAAACGGAGCATTGAAAATGGAGAATAAACGCAAGGCAAAGCATCCGGAAAAACAGACCTGACAGCCTGCCGGAACATTCGGATACCATATGTAAATACCTGCTCATCTGTTCTTTAATTTTTAATTCCTAATTCCTAATTCCTAATTCTTAATCAATAACGACTTGTATGCCTGCGACGGCCTTTTCCGAAACTAACTGCAGGATATACAGGCCCGGATTGAGTTTACCCGCCGTGGAAAAAACTTCCTCGTAACGGTCCTGTCCTTTCAGGGATCGTGTTTCGATGACTGTTCCCGCCGTATTGACCAGCCGCAGCTCTATGCCGGCGGTTTCGCTCAACTCGGCCAGCACCGTGAACTGTCCGCTGTTGGGGTTGGGCCACAGTTTGAACTGTTTCAGGAAGGCTTCCTGCTGCGGTTCATATTCGCCGAGGTCGTATTTCCCCACCACGGTAATGTCCCTGTACGCGGTCTTTTCGCAGTCGCCCACCTGCGAGCGAAGCCCCACGCGGTACACGCCCTCCCGGTTGAAGCGCACCTCTACCTGTTCGTCGTCCTGCCTGATCACCGTTACCTCCGGGTCGTCGGGTATGAGCCATTCCACCCGGTCGGGCGCCGGATCGCTGATGTTGACGAAACAGGCGGGGACGGTGCAGGCCGCCTTTTCAGCCGCCACAAAGTCGGCTGTTATTTCCACATCGCTCACGGTCACCGTTACCGTATCCTCTCCGGTACAGCCCTTTCCGTCGGCCACTGCCACACGGTATTCGCCGGATGTAAGCACCTCTACTTCGGGTTCCTCGCTGAACAGTCCATACCGGTTGTACCATCCGTACGAAGCCCCCGGGTCGGGTATGGCAGCCGACAGCACGACGCTTTGCTCCCTGCACAGGGTACGGTCAGGCCCGATATTAACGAGCAGCGGCTCCGGGTTTGCCAGCGAAAAATGCCGTTCGATGAAGCAGTTGTTGGCGTCGGTTACCCGCACCGAATAGCGTCCCGCAGGAATACCGGAAAGATTGGGCGCGGTAGCGCCGGTATTCCACAGGTAGCGGTAGCCGCCGGCGCCGCCCGTAACCTGCAGCGCAATGCTGCCGCCGTCGGCATCGTGACATGCAGGCGGAACGGTTACGGTGTCGGGCGTCTGCATCCCGTCGGGAACGCTCACTGCGCCAAAAGCCGCTGTGATGCAGTTGTGGTAATCGGTCACTTTCACGGAATATTTCCCGCCGGTAAGGTTTTCCATCACGGAGGTATTGCCGTCTACCTGAGCGTACGCCGACGCCCACTCGTACCGGTAAGGCGTTGTGCCGCCTCTTGCAGTGGCTTCCATCCGCCCGTCGGCATCGCCGTCGCACAGAATGGTGTTGCCGGTCGCCCCGGCTTGCAGTACGTCGGGCTGCGGCAGCATATAAGTAAAGGAGCCGGTAATGCCGTTACCGTCCATCACCGTTACCGTGTACGCGCCGGCAGGCAATTCTTTCAGGATGGTATCCCTGTCGTCCTGATACGGCCGGAGTTCCGACCATTCATACCGATAGGGCGCATCTTCGTCATCATAGGGAACGCCACCCCATGCACGGGCGACAATGCTGCCGTTGGCGTCGCCATGGCACAGGATAGAATCCAGAGTGGCAAGCTTTACTTCGAGTTTGGGCGGTTCAACGATTCTTACGGACAGGGTATCGTAGCATCCCCTGATGTTGCTTTCGTCGGGGTTGCGCTTCATGGCGGCGGCATACCGGCCGTCCTGCACGCGGATATGGTACAGCCCGTCGCCAACGGTTCCAACGGCGGCGCTGAATGGCGGGGATTCTGTGTGTGCATCGAAATCCTCGCCGTTCTTTTTCCAGATAAAACCGTAACCGGGAGTACCCCTGTCTGCCTGCACGCTGATGGTACCGTCCGTCAGACCGAAACCGAGTGGCGGTACGGTCTCGGCTATGGTCAGAATGACACCTCCAGCTGATTGTTCCGCAATGATTTGTTCTGCAGTAATGACTTCGCCTGCTTCGTTCATGCTATAGCATCTGTTACTGTCGGATATGCGAAGGGTATATGCGCCCGGTTTCAAATCATTAACGGTATCCCTGTCCGTAAAAAACGGGGTGATCATTTCATTTTGCGGCATCCATTTTTCACTGTACTCGATCCGGTAAGGTCCCGTTCCGCCGGAGGCGTCAACGGCAATACGGCCATCGTGCCCGCTGTAGCAGTTAACGTCAAATTTTTTATATTGCGCCGCAATATTTGGGGGAGAAATAATTTCCAGGTTGTCGAACTGATATCCTGCCCCTGAAGCTGCTTCATCCTTCCCGTCCTTTTTAGCATTATAACTGATGGAATACTTGCCATGAGGAAGGTTTTCAAAGGTATGGCGCCGGTCTTCCGCCAATTTGGATATAATCATGTTTTGGTCGACATACAACGGTTCTCCATCTTTTTTTATGTCAAATTTAAGAATCTCCTTTTCTGTCAAATCCCTGTCAAACTGCACCGTAATGCTGCCGTTGTCAAGATAGCTGCAAGTGGGATTGGCTGTCCGGTACCCGATCATTTCGGGCGCTTTCTTCATGAGGGTAAAAGTCTGTGCTTCAGACTCCCGACTCCAATCTGTTCCTACCCTATATACAAAATGTATTTTTTCTCCCATTTGTGCATCGGTAAGTCCTATATCCTTTGTGGTAAACGTAATTTTGTTCTTTTTTTGAAATCCATCGGGAAATCTCTTCCATACCGGGTAGGGGGGAAGCTCTCCTACATAATATGCCCATGAAATGCTGTTTTCGGGAAATCCTCCGGCTGCCTCAAGCGTCATATTTCCAACATCGGTGAGTATGTCGCCTTCCTGTACTTTCAACGGAGCATAAACTACACGGTATTGTGCAGTAAAAATCGGCAACCCCTGCATATCCGTAATCGAAGATTTTACTTCGACTGGAGGAGCCTTGTTGGCAAATGATAAATCAGTGCTTTGTTTATTGCCGCTTATTCCTGTACGGTATAAATCAATTCTAATCTTGGATATGTCAAACAGCATTTCCTTCACATCCTTCACAAAATAGGAAGTCTGACCATAGTTTCTATTCCTGGGTACGTCCTGGTCGTGCAGGGGAGAAAGGAACGTTTCTGTCCCGTCGAATTTTATGATACTTGCCTCATAATAGTAAAACTCAAAATCCCGTGAATCCAGAAGGTTCATGTTCAGAGTCAGCAGTTTTTTATTGGTCAGAGGGGTGATGCGTATACTCGCACTTGTCGAACCGGACCATGAATTGCCATACCCGTGGATATTGGCATTAGTTCCATACGCTGTAAATTCAGGGTAGGTAATATTGCTTATCGTCCAGACTCCATCTGAAGAGAGTTGGCATTTATTAAACAAACCCTTGTCATAATCACGACGGGTATAAAATTCTATTTTTTCAATCTCGTTTGAAGTGGGGAATACGTACCACAGTTCTTCCTTATACGATTGGTGCGCTTTTGTGGTAAGCATCCTATATTTAATTTCTTTTTGAGTTTTGTTTTTAAAATGGACGGTAATCCGTACTTTACTGTCACATGTGCAATCATTTTTAGTGTCGTTATGCAAATTATAGCTGATGTGCAGTTCATAAAATCCCTGTGCTTTACACACCCATCCCATCGAAATAAAAAACACAGTAAGTAAAAGGCATTTCATTGTTTTCATTTTGCTATAGCTTTATTTGAACCGTTTTCATTTTTGAATTTTTCCCGTTCCGGTACACTGCCCGCAGAAGATAGAGGACCTCGCCTGCCGGAACTTCCCCGTCGGTTATCTCCGTGATGCTTGCAGACACGGTTTTCCACATCGCCGGCGGCTGTCCGTCGGCGCCTCTGTACAGTTCGTAGGTCTGCACGCCGTTCAGGTTTGCCGACCAGACCAGCCTGACGCTCCGGCTTTTCCTGTCCGCCCGGGCGTCAAAACGGGCGATTTCGTGATCCTGCTTCAGGTTTCCGAAAACCGTCACCGCAGGCGACGGGGCCGATTCCAGCCCGTTTTCGCAGGCCGCGGCGAGCGTGTACACATATCCTGTTTCCGCCTCAATGGCGGCGTCGATATATGACGAGGTCTGCCTGCCCGCAAAACGCTGCAAAAGCGTCCGCGTCGAATCCGGGCTGTCCTTCATTTTACGGTACAGGCGGTGCTCGGTCACGGTTTCGTCGGGGCTGTTGACCCATTCCAGGCTGATGCCTTCGGCGATTACTCTGTACGATGAGAATACCGGCGACGAAGGGGCAACCAGTACGGGTTTGGCCAGCTCGAGCGGATGGCTGTGCGGCGACTGATTGTAGCGCATGTCTATGGCAGATGCGGCATAGTAAACGTGCGTGTTGAGGTTGCGCACATCAACGGTGTCGCGGAAAACGGTATCGCGCAGGGCCTTGTCGAACAGCGGCGTCAGTTCGTCGCCTTTGCGCAGGGCGCGGTATATCCTGTATCCCAGCAGGTCGGGTTCGCGGTTGGACGCCCATTGCAGCGTAACCACCCCGGCGGTGTCTACAGCGCCTGCAAGCGCTACGGGCGTTGCAGGCGGAACGGTATCCAGGGTTTGCACCAGAACGGGGAAAGATACGGTAGGTTCGCCTTCGGCGGGAACAGCCGAAACGGTAAAATAATTGGCCGGATACAGGTCGTTGAATACGGTTTTCCGCTGCGACGGAGAAATATGGCGCTGCACGGCAACATATTCGCCGTTGGATTTATCCGAACGGTTCAGGTCGAATCCTGTAATCAGTTCATTGCCGCGGCTGTCAAACTCCCATTCCACCTCTACCGCTCCCCGTTCATTGACCGCTGCCCGGGTAATGCCTGGCACGTATGCCAGCAGCGAACGCCCGCTGCCCGATACGGCTGCGGACGGCGGGCCTGTTTCGCCAAAACCGTCCAGCCCGCGAATATGGTAATGACAGGTCTGTCCGTTAGCGGCCAGCGAATCCGAAAAGAACATGCGCCCGGAAGCCCTGTCGTTACGGTTGTTGAGGTCGGTGACAGGCAGGCCGGGCAGAGGGGTAAAATTTTCGCCGTCGGTAGATTTTTCCACGAAATAGCTGTTGTATATATTGCTCAAACTGCTGTAATCCCAGGTGAGCATCACGCTGCGGTCGCCGAACACTGCCGCAGGCTCCTGCGGCTCGGGAAGCGGTTCGCGGTCGTCCGGGCCGATGTACACATAGCCCGTGTCAATCCTCATCACGGAGGCCGGCACTAACGGGACAATACGGTAGAGGTATTTCTCGCCGGCACGGACGCCGGTGTCGCGCCAGCCCCATCCGGCCATGCACGCGGCCTCAAAATTCCGTCCGGCAGCGTAAAGCGAAACGGAGAACCGCTGCTCCAGCTGCTGCGACAGGTTGATGATGCGCGCAAAACCCTGCGCGTCATTGCCGGTCAGTTCAAAGTCCTCGCCGTACAGCGCCTGGGCGATGATGGCGGCATTGTCGTCGGTGGCAGCGGCCTGTTCCCAGTTTTCTACCGGTTGCGCCCTGAGGATTTCGGCAAGCATGGTTTTTTCAACTGCCGGCAATACCTGCCTGTCGCGCAATACCGTATAACGTTCGACGCGGAATCCGTAACGGTTGGTTTGCTGCCACGCCATGGGGGTGGTGGCGCCCCAGCGAAGCAGCACGGCGGTGTCCTTCACGCGGGCGGTCACATGTACGCGGGCGGTATCCTGCGAGCGGGCCGGATAAGCGGTAAACAGAACGCTAAGGAAAAGTAACAGAAACGCAAGGAGCTTTTTCCCGGATCGTATGTGCGTGCAATCGGTCATTGTTTGGGCGTATATTTCAAGATGATTTTACCGGACATATGCCCAATACTGTTTTCGCCCTCACTTAGCAATAACCACACGTTTCCCTGTATTCCGCACATGTTGACGACTTCAAGTCCTGCATCAAAGGAGAAGTCTTCCTCCCATGTCGCTCCTCCGTCGGTCGTTTTGTAGATCACCTGACCATACGCGGCATGTCCCGTGTATTCATCCACAAAATAGAATGCCGATGCCTTTTGGGTTAATTTTTCCAGGTGAAATGGCCAGGTGATCCTGTAAAGATTATTTGACGTACTGTTGAAGTAAACAGTCCCGGTGTTCAGCATCTGAATTCGATAAGCGCTTTCAGGAACCGTATATTCCTGCGGCCACTCCCTTTCCGTTTTGTGAAGGATAAAGTAAGACTGCGTGTCGCCCTTGTCGTTTCTGAATCTGCCCGCCGCTGCAAATTCATATTTGCCGAGGGCCGAAATTTCTCCGCTAAGCTGGCATGTTTCTGCATATATGGGATTTACCGCGCCAAACCTGTCTGAAAAATCATCAATGCCCAGTATCAGTCCCCTGTCGTAAACAATCAGTCCCGAATTCCAGCCATCCATCCATATACCCAATATATTTCCCGCATTTTCTGCTACTTCGATGACCGGGCTATACTTCTGCAAATTCCTGCCGTCTTGAGTGTAAAGGATATAGTTCTCATTCCTGTCGGAAAACCATGCAGTGTTTTTATCCAGACATGCCGCTTTGGTACTTGACAGCGAGTTTCTGTCGTCGAAATAGATTAATTCGTTCTGTTTCCAGCCATGGTGGTCGAATTTGAATGTGCCGTCTCTTCCGGAAAACCATGTTACAGTATCTTTCGACACGCCAATCATTCCTTCCCTTGAGAATACCCTGGCCTGGTAAAACCAGCCCTGTTCCCTGAAAAGTATTTCCGCCGTCATGTCCAGCCGGTAGGGCTCACCCTGATAGTTCCACTCCAAAACCAGACTCACGGAACGTTTTTGTTCATACCGTTTCAATACGGCTGGAATGACGAAACGGATACTGTCGTCGCAGATGGAATGCAGAGGGCAGGCAACACCGTCAACAGTCAATGCGATGATGGACGGATCGTTTCCCAGGTACTTACCCCTCATGGCGACCGTGTCCCCCTGATACGCGGATATTTCACGGTAATACAGCCGTGTAAACGTATCATCATCTTCCGGCTCGGGTTCATCCCTGCCGCAGGATGCCAAAACAAAAACCAGCAATGCCATCCAGTAAATCATTATGCCTTTCATATCTGTTCCTTTTATGTTATTTTTTTTATTTTTCCAGTTAATGACGGGTTATTTTACATGATTGGGTTGTGATGATAATCAAACACAGCCTGTGTTCCTTTTACATTGCCAGGCATCACATATTGCAGCCTGATCCGGTAATCACCCCGGGAGATAGACGGGAAGTTTTCACGCACCAGGGGCAGCAAAGCGACCGACGGGCTGTATCTGTAACGGTTGACAGCCTGTTTTTCCAAATCCTTGAAATCATCATAATACACGCTGGGCAAATCGTATACGTACGGGAAATAGCGTGCAGCCATGTTGCTGAAATTACCCCGCTCGACATCCGTCAGGTACGAATTGCCGACCTTGAGCGCTTTGACGGGAGGCAGGCCGAGCACTTCCGTATCGCGGTTAGTGATGCTGATGCCGGATGCCTGGGGATAATCCCTGTACAGCAGGGGATTGATGCTTTGTGTAAAGTAAGCATCCGTCAATACGGCTTCGACCTGCACCAGCGGTTCACCGGCGGTATACTCCGTACCGGTCAGTTCCGACAGGTCGAAAGCTTCGCCGCCCGCGATGCTGTACTGCAGGTTGATGGCCTGCGAATGTACCTTGCCCCATAAGGCTTTGTCCTTTTGGATTCCGTTGACCTTGTCGGCGAAAGTACGGTAGCGGCTGGTTCCAAAACCGTATTTCAGGAGCGTTTTACCCGCATCGGCGCGTATTTCCGTTCCTGCCTGCGCGCTGCGTACCGTTACGTCGGTATGTTCGTCTGCCGGAACCGCGGCGGTACGGCTGTCCGTATTTCCGGCGGTTGCGCCGGACTTTTGGGTGAAGCTGACAACTTCGACCGTGTAACGGCTACCCGTGACGGTTTCCGGCATCGCGTACGCTATGCGGAGGCTTGACTGATTGTAGGTAAATTCGACCGTCTGCGACGTACCCGATACGGACGTAAGACGTACCCGGTGGGTCATGTCTGCAGTAAACAGATAGCTCTGTCCGCGTTTGAGCTGGATATAGCCCCTGCTGCTCTCGCCGGGATAATAAAAATACTGATCGAATACAGGATAGGCGTACTCAACGTTATGCGGCGGTATCACATCGGGCGCCGTGCCGGTGGTGAAGGCGATCTCTTTACGTTCTTCCGCTTTCTTGCCGCCGGTGTAAACGGTTACCCAGTTTGATCCCCTGCGTTCTTCAAAACTGACCCGGACCACGGCTTTTACGGATACATTCGGAGGAAGTATTTCGTGCGAATAGAAGGAGACCATGTCGCTGTTCATGTTCCATTTTTCTTTACCGGCGATTGTTTTTCCTCCCTCCGTCAGAGAAAATTCTTCCAGTTTGAGCCTGTATATTTTGATGCCGTCATCGTCCTCCATTTCGAAAGCCTGTCCGATACGCATGTTAAACGCGGCCTGCGGCGCAGAGAAAACGTCCACCCCCTGCGAACCGTTGCGGGGAGAAAGATCGGCAATCACTTCCACATCCAGCGGGCTGCTGCCCGGAACGACCAGTTCACATTCTTCGCCGAGTTCGATCTTCATCCGCATTTTCCCGCGTACCAGTCCGCCCAGCAGGTCGAACTGGACGCCGAGATAACCCGCAAACCACGAAGGATTGGGCAGTTTGGCCTGCATCAGCGCTGCCGCGGCGCCCCTGACCACGGGTATTTTCTTTTTGACAAACAGCAGGTTGACTTTCACGCCGAGTTCGCCTTGCAGATAAGCATATGCCTGGCCGTTGGCATACCAGCCGTCCATGCCGATGACTCCGGTACGCCCCTTGCACTGTGCATCGGCATAATCCTTGAGCATGATGTCGAAACCCAGCCCTGTCTTGAAATTGGCGTACAGTATCAGGAAAGTAATATCACCCGTCTCCACCTTGAAATTGCTCCCAAAGGCAAAACCGCGCCCGTCGCCCAATGCGTTCAGGTCGCGCATGTAATCCAGCTTTTCGGCGTCCACACCCAGTATCCCGGCCACTTCGGGCGGCGGTGGCGGCGAGCCGGGCAGGCGGTGGCCCATCATGAAATACGAACCGGTTTGCAGCCTGAGCAGTCCGGCAAGATTGAACTTGATACCCAGCGGATTGGTGGGCGTACCCATGTGCATGTACCATTCGTCCGGGTCTATGTGCAGTACCGCCCAGCCGGCACGATTGCCGGACGATGCGCCCTGAAGCATCCCGCCCGCCATGTTGACATACAGGTCGAAGTTGGCATGAAGTGAATTTGCCTGGAAATCATACTTGATGCCAAGGGACGCCGAAAATCCGGTTTCGCCGAGTTTCTCGGAACCTTCAAAAACCATTCCGGCAGCCTTTTCGGGTTCATACAGCTTGTATTTTTCCAGCTGAGCCGTCAATTCGGGATTGTTGCCCGTGAATTGCTTTTCAAGTTCCCCGATTTTCTTAAATTTGTCGCCGACAAACTTTTCGATATCATTTGCCCCCGGTATCCCGGCCAAAATCTTGGCCTGTCCGAAAAAGCCGATGAAATTAACGCCGCCGTGCACGTTAAAGGCAATCTCGAACATGGCTTCGCCATTGATGGCCTTGTCGCTGCCCGCATTGAACAGTACGGCCGCTTTCAGCCCCAAACCCGTATTGGCATCGGGTATATATGCGCATCCTGTGGGCAGGGCGCTTCCGCTGCCGTTGGGTTTCATCCGGTAACTGGCGCCTCCTCCGAAACCTGTAAGATTGACCGGTGGAAACACGGGAATACCGGCAGGAAACGAAACCGTACCGTCCACCATCCAGTAGCGGAAGTCCTTATATCCGAACATGGCTCTTGCTTTGATCCCCAGTCCGCTCAGTACCTTGTCAAGCGTCAGGCTCAGCTCGCCGGCAAAGCCGTCGCCATAGACAGGGTCGTTGTTCATGACGGTAACGCTGCCCCTGATGCTGAATACTTCGGCTACCGACGCGTCAATCGTGATGGCATTCATGGTACATTCCCCGTATTCCCAACGGTGGCGGCCATGATCTTCGACCATTTCGGATGTAAAGGATAAACGGGTATCGGCCATCAGCGCAAACGGTTCAACACCCATGGCAAAAGCCGTATTCAGCGACAGCGTTACCTGCCGCCCGGAAGCCGTTAAACGGATGTCCCTGATGGAAAGTGGAAACCCCTTGATTTTGGCTTCTCCCGAATAGCCCAGCTGCGCTGCCGAAAACCAGGGCGATTCGGTTTGCAGGTGCATTCCCCGGAAAGTGATGCTGTCGAACCGGGCAACAGCAGGCGAATCGTTATCCTGCGACCTGCCGGGCCGGGCGG
This sequence comes from Bacteroidales bacterium, assembly GCA_031265445.1. Taxonomy (GTDB): domain Bacteria; phylum Bacteroidota; class Bacteroidia; order Bacteroidales; family UBA4181; genus JAIRLS01. Next base: position 6,778 of record JAISCQ010000039.1, on the reverse strand, counting down.
CAATGGTGAGCGAGCCGTGCAGCATGGCTTCCGGCACGAAGCGGCCATCCCTGACCGTCATGGCGACGTATGAATTGGGTAACAGCCTGGCCTCCGCGTTCAGCATGTCGAAACGAAGATCCTTTACGGGGTTTACCTTCAGGAAGTATTCGTTTGCAGGCGAGATGAACGCTTCGTACCCGATATCGGTTTTGGCAACCGGCAAGCCGATGGAACCGCCAAAGCCGGCGCCCGTAAGGTGGTTGGCTTCCAGGGAGATGGTGAAACGGTCAACTGAAAAACGCCACCCGCCGGCGCTGCCCTGCTCAATCGGCAGGACATTAATCGCCGAGAACAGACCGCTGATTCCGTTGTTGTCAAGAATCATGTCACGCGCTTCGAAGCCGACACGCTTGCCTGACGAGTCGCGTGAAGCAAACTGGGGCGGCAGGTCGATCCGGAGGCTGCCGATATAAACGCCGCGCCAGAGGTTCTCATAACCCGCGGCAAGGTATTTTTCACGGTATCCTTCCGGATATCTGATGTTTGCATCGTTACGGAGGTCGCTGAAATCGAAAATGGCTTCGCGGCAGTGGAACGTAAATCCATCCAGTCCAACGACTTCAAAATCGGGCAGATTGACGCCCATCAATATATCGTTCCAGTTGGTTATTGTTGTCCTGAAACCTGCCGATACTTTTCCGGGTAGCGTTTTCCCCTGCCCGTCCACCGGACGTATCAGGGTCTCTGGAAATACCAGCAGCGCATCCATGCTCAGTGTCTTGAAGCCGCGGCAGTCCATCGTAATGGCGGTCTGGGGCGTTCCCGTTCCCGTCAGCGGGTTGTAGTTGCCTTTCAGCGTCAGTACGGCAGAGCCTCCATTGACGGGAATGTCCACATCTCCAAGCAGTGCAAGGGTTGCCTCGCCAATGATATTCCCGTCATACGACATCTTGATGCCCTGCGCGCCGAAAAAAAGTATTTTGTCTCCGCCATCGCTTTCGCTCTGTGGAAGTTTCACACGGCCAAAAACCGTCAGCTGCACATGGTCGGAATGGGTGACGACACTCGACACGGCAACGGTGTAGTTGATATTGCTCAATGTCCTGGACATGCCCATGGGTAATGTGTTCAGGTCTGCAATGGACAGCTCTTCGGTGTAGTTGCCCGACTGCTCTATCTGCGCAAAGACTCCCGCCGCTTCCGTCCGTTGCCGGCTGCTTTCCCCCTGTGACTGTGCGGAAAGGCGCCATGTCGCAAACAGAATGAAAAACAGCACAAATGTCGTCTGTAAAATTTGCTTCATGCGATGAATATTTTAAATTCTATCTTCAGATACGGAAATTACAGATAAAGGTTTCAAAAAACGGACTTTTTTTTGATGATTTGAACTATGCGAATTTATTGCTAAGATTATCAAATGTTTGGATACATTGATCCTTAGATTTACGTAGACGTTTATCCGGTTTATTGAGGGTGGCTGCTGTATCTGGGCGCATATTCGTACACATGCTTGGAAGGACAGCGACACGGTAAAAAAAGGCTTTGGGAACTGAAGCAGGAAGATCAACCCGCAAATGTCGACGAAAAAAACTCTAGCACCTTGTAAATCAGATGCTATTGTTGCTGTTCGGTTTATACTGGTCGTGTAGTTGGTACAATCGGTTTTGCACAAATATCAATGCGTTTAAAATCAAATACTTAATATTTTTGACAAAAAATGGTTTTTGGCATGATTTTTGTTTGATAATTTATCAAAGCAATCGTAATTTTTGACCTTAACTTTTTAAGTTCATGAATGTTAACAAATTATTAGGAATAGCCGTGGGGCTTGCAATCGTAGGGTTGTCTTTGGGCGATACCCTGATCAGGCATGGCATCAAAGGCAATAAAATCTGAACCAACTCTCTAATTTTTAATGAATAAAATGCGTTTTTTTATAATTTTTGTAGCATTAGTATTGGCATTTGTTTTTTGTAACGGTTGCAGGAACGTAAAAAAACAAACGATCGAAAAAAATGACAATGTTAAAACTGTTTTGATCCCCAAGGCTATTGATGCTAAAAATGCTGATATAATTGATGATTTGGATTATCTCATTTTGGAAGCAAAAGAAAATTCGTATTTTGGTTTTGTATCAAAAATGCGCGTATATCAGGATAGAATATATATTCTTGATGACAGGCATGCGAAATCGCTACTTATATATACAATTGGAGGCAGGCATATTGCAACCGTTGGCGATAAAAAGGGACGTGGCCCGCTTGAGTTGATAAGCGTTACAAATTTTGAGATTGATTACGTTAATGATCAATTAATTGTGATGGATAATTTTGGACGCAAGTTTATGATCTTGACGGCAGGTTTGTTAAACGGATTGATTCCAAAATTACTGTATTTGATGCTGTTATACTTCCCAACGGTTATATTCTTCATGCAAAGCCAAGTTGGGAATACAAAATATACGGTCAAAGTAATTGCCAAATCATTATAGTTGATGATAAAAAACAAATAGTCAGAGAAGGATTTGAATACAATGAGTATAAAAATATGAATGTTCATATTCGTGATATTATCAGTTCTCAAGTTGATGGTGGCTTTAATTTTGCACCTATGTTTAGAGATACAATTTATAGCGTCTCATTTGAATCCATCATACCCAAATATGCCATTGACTATGGCAGCAACAGGAAAATACCTAAAAGTACGATAGAGGGCTTTAGTTCAACTATTGATCTTTATAAATTTATCAAAAGCGGCAATATATGTTTTATGGGAAATCATGTTGAATCTAAGGATTTTCTGTATTTATTATTAGGATCTGTCCTAAATCCGACATATGTATTTTATAATAAGCAGACAAGTAGCACAATGGCCATATACAGTGAATCAAAAATTACCGAATACGGATATGAATTGTATAACATATTGTGTTCGGATAGCGAGGGCTATTTTTATGGAGTATTCAATTTTGCAGGTGTTGATGAATTAATCGGATTATTTTCGGAATTACAAAAATTAGATGAAGCTGAAGATATGAATCCGATATTGTTTAAATATAAAGTAAATATATGAGAGATGTTGGAGAAAAACAGAACAAACATTTATGGGTAACAGTCGCCGCGCTTAGCGTGGCAGTTGTCTGCTGGGGTTTATGGACAATGCTCAAACCTTATTCGACGGCGCAACTTTTGGTTGTATGTACTAATCTGTTTCCATGAAAAATTTAAGTTTATATCTTGTTTCAATATTTTTATATTCGTGTACGGGAAATCAGCCTGTAACGGACAATCGAATCTTATTGTTACATCCGGATAAAAAGACCACAGGAGAAGTCTTTCATAGCAGTTTTGAATTGGAAAGGATCGTACCCGTTGAAACAACTCATGATTTTTTGCTTGCGAACGTCGATCGAGTAATTTTCTATAAAAGCAAAATTATTATTCTGGATACGAGCACTACAAGTATTTTCGTTGTGGATGCATCTACCGGAAAGGTGGAAACACATATTCACCGGAAAGGCCGAGGGCCGGGAGACTCCATGAATATTTGTGACATTGCATTTGACGAGCGGTTGGAACAAATATTGGTATTTAACGATTATAAAAAACTTCTTTATTTTACGTTGGATGGCAGTTTTCTAAAAGAAGAATTCATCAATGAATCATTTGATGAATTAACATACGATAATAGTAAAGTGATTTTTTATAATGTAGGCGAAGGTTATGGATGTTTTCCCTACTCCTTAAGTATTTACGACCTGCAGGATCATTCATGGGAAAAGGCAGGGGAAGACCAAAAAGTTGATTTTCCGGTTAGGAGCTATGGCTGTTTGTTAGTAAAAAGTAAAAACATTTGGTTTACGCCCGTACTTGATTTCGGTTTGCATCGATTGAACGGCAGCAAAATAGAAGTCCCGTATAAAATAGACCAAAAACCATTAAGTGATGAATTGAGGGGAAAGTCTATTTCCGATATATTATCCTTTTTCCGAGAGGTAGCCGATCATGATATACTACACAGTATTAACTCTATCCGGGAAACCGATCATTACCTTATTTTTCAAACCAATCGGAGTGGATTTTTAATGATGAATAAAAAGGAAGCAAAACTTTTCCGGGAAGAATGCGTTAAGGATGCGTATTTGGGGCTTGACTTAATACGTTATTTTCCACATGACGGCGCCGATAACCGGATTATGTTCGTTGTTTTTGCTGACCAGTGGTTGGAACGCTCTCCCCAAAATACGGAAAATATACCGGAACATTTAAGAGAACAAATTGATCGTGTAAAGGTAGATGAGGAAAGTAATCCTGTTTTGGTATTCTATAAGGAAAAATGATGCGGAAAAGACGGTTATGGATCATGATAGCTGTGCTTAGCGCACTGAAGGACAGCTACACGGTGAAAAAAGGGCTTTGGGAACTGATTCGCGGAGATTCGCCGGAGATTGATGAAAAAATAAGGAAGAACCAGCAGAATTCGGGTCGTGTCATGTATATAATCGGGTTTGCTCAAACATCAATACGCTAAACATCAAATGCTTAATATGATCATCAAAAATATTTCCCATTTTTTTTGGAAAATATGATTTTTGGCATAATTTTTGCTATAGATCTATTAAATAGTCTATTTTTTTAAACTTTAAATCCTTAACGATATGAATGTCAATAAATTATTAGGAATAGCCGTAAGGCCTGCAATCGTAGGGTTGTCCTTGGGCGATGCCCTGACTGGACACGGTGTGAAAGGCAACAAAAATCTGAACCCGCTTATTGTGGGAGTGGTAGTAACAGTAACAGTAGTGGTTCCAATAGTGGTTCCAGTGGTAGTAGCAGTAGTTCTAAACATAAACTATTATTTTTAGCTGTTCTTTTCTTAATGTTGCATTTTTCAAATTTTACTTGATGCCTAAATATTTTTGTATTTTAATCATGTTGTTTTTGCTATCATGCTCTTTTAAGCAGGATATTAAGCCGCTACAAAAAGCAACATACCATATTATTGATCTTGACGGGAAGCGGGAAAAGCGAATTCATTTATCTTCCATATTCAAAAAAGAAGTAAAAACCATCATTCTTGAAACAGTTGAAAACTGTCTGATCAGTGACATTAGTAATTTACAGGTTTTCGAGGATCATTTTTACATTTTGGATGCGATTCAGGCAATGGCGCTACTGGTTTTTGACAGGGACGGGCGATTTGTACGGAAAATCGGCAATCTTGGTCGCGGGCCGGGAGAATATTCGGATATTTCCGATTTTACAATTGATGCTGAAAATAAGCATATTTATATTTTGGATCGGCTACGGGTACACAAATACCATATAACCGGCGCTTATATCAATACCATCGAGATAAAATCGATACGGGTGAGCGCTAATTTTATCCAGTATTATGGAGGTAAACTATACAGTGACGCATACGGTTATTCTGCAAATAACGGTGGTTACCTGTTGCAGGAGATCGATCCGGAAAATGGTAAAATAACTGCAAAATTCTTAGAGTTGAGTTACAACAAGGGATGGAATGAAACATTTTTCACCGGGCACAGTTTTTTCATGAACCGTTTGGGTACGCCAAGGTATTCCCAATTATTTACCGATACCATCGTCTCCTTATCAGGGGGTGTTACTCCTTTTATCGCCTTAAAAAGTAACGACCTGGTTACGGCAAAAGATATAGAGCGGCTAAACAGCCTGAAAAATGAGGAGATATATCCATATGCCCGATTTAATACCCTGCGTAAAACAACCAGAATATTTGATGTGAATAATTATATTGAGCTGGCGAATGCCGTCATTTTTGATTATCGGCATGGAAACGCCGTAAAGACGGTATGGTATGATATCCAAACTCAAAAGACCCGTATAACCGATTATCTTCACAATGATCTTGTGTATAAGGACGAAAGTATAACCAATATCCGTCATTTTTCGAATGGCCGCGGTGTGTATGAAGTAATAGACGGAATTTATTTCCCGGATTTTCTTGAAATAATAAAAAAGGGGGGATTGTCGCCCGGATTGGACAAAAGGGAAGAGCTAATGCGTCTTACCGAAGATTCGAACCCTGTAATTTTCTATTATGAGGCTAAATAGGGTTTGCTGAAAAACTTGCAATAGGTTGATCAGTCTATATTTTGATTATATTTTTTGGTTTAAAAAATATATTATGTTCGGATAGTAATGGATATTTTTACGGGGTATTTAATTTTGCGGATATGGATGAATTGATCAAGTTATTTCCGGAAATGCGAAAATTAGATACTAACGCTGAAGATATTGTTTAGATAAAGTAAAAAATATGAGAAATGTTGGAGAAAAGGATCAGCGCCTCCAAGATACCGCTTTATACGTTTTTCACGCTGTCGGCATTGCTTGCTTATCTCCGGTATGTCCGCGCCCAAAAACTGCGGTTTTATATCGTGTCGTTAGCGCTGTTTGTGTTCGCTTTCGGCAGCAAGGAACAGTCCATCGTGCTGCCTGCCGTTTTGCTTTTACTTGACTGGGCGCTGGGGCGCCACCGCAAACCGGACGGTTCCCATGCCCATGCCTGGCAGGAGTTGCTGCTCGAAAAACTCCCGTTTATTCTGCTCGCCGTTTTTGCAGCCTTGCAAGCCCGCGCGCACCAGAGCATGGAATACACGGAGCTGGCAGCAGGCTATCCGCTTTGGCAGCGGCTGGTGTTTTCCTGCTATTCACTGGTGGTATATGCGGGCCGTTTTGTGCTGCCCGCCCGTTTGCTGTATATCTACCCGTTCCCGATGACGCCCGGCGGCGAGATGCCTTTGCATTAT